>NZ_JCANQV010000039.1:0-28536 GCF_059553635.1 Candidatus Streptomyces philanthi | reverse complement strand
CCGAACGCCGTACGCGAGCCGGGGCCCACGGCGGGAAGGGGGCTCCTCAAGGTGGCGTACGCCGGTCTGCGCCATGCGGCGTACGCGGGCGTCCGCACCGGCCCGCCGCGCGCCGACGGCTCCGCGTTTCCCTCCCTCGGAGCAGCGCATGAGCGAAAACTGACCGGTACGTGCAAAATATTTGGGATGCCCCGGAATCGGAACGCCAGGGCTCCCCGGCTCGTTGTCACGACGTGAGCACGACACCGCCTGTCCTCGCCGCCGAGCTGGCGCTCGCATGGGCCGATATTCAACGGCACCACCCCGAGCTGCCGGACCTGGCCGCGCCCGAATCCCTGATCGGAGAGTCCTCGTCCGCGTGTGGCGCCGAACTCTCCTTCGAACGGCTGCTCCATGAGGCAGTGCACGGCATCGCCGCCGCCCGCGGCATCCGCGACACCTCACGCGCCGGCCGCTACCACAACCGCCGGTTCCTGGCGATCGCCGAGGAGCTGGGCCTGGACCACGCCGACGAGCCGCATCCCAGCAGCGGCTTCTCCCTGGTCACCCTCAGCCCCGAGGCGCGGCGGCGCTACCGTCCCACGATCGAACGGCTCGCCAGAGCCCTCAAGGCGCACACCGCGGCGACCGCCGCCGACAGCGCCCGCAGCTTCCGCGGCCCGGCCGCGCGGCACGGCTCCTCCGGGGGCGGCGTCCGCGTCAAGGCCGTCTGCGACTGCGGCCGCAACGTCCGCGTCGTCCCGTCCGTGCTGGCCCAGGCCCCGATCGTGTGCGGCGGCTGCGGCAAACCGTTCCGCATCCCCGAGGTGGCCGCCGTCGGGTGACCCGGCGGTGTGTGGCACAATGGTCCGCTGTACTCGACAGTCGCACAGGACCCCTCTCTCCTCCGGCTGGCGCGTCCATCGGGCATCCGAGTACCGCAACCCCACGTGGCATCTCGTTGTGCCCCACCACGTCAAGACCAGGAGACACCACTCCCGTGGCAGTCAAGATCAAGCTGAAGCGTCTGGGCAAGATCCGCTCGCCTCACTACCGCATCGTCATCGCCGACTCCCGTACCCGCCGTGACGGCCGGGCCATCGAGGAGATCGGTCTGTACCACCCGGTGCAGAACCCCTCGCGCATCGAGGTCGACTCCGAGCGTGTCCAGTACTGGCTGGGTGTCGGCGCGCAGCCGACCGAGCCCGTCCTGGCCATCCTCAAGGTCACCGGCGACTGGCAGAAGTTCAAGGGCCTGCCGGCCCCGGCGCCGATGAAGGTCGCCGAGCCCAAGGCCGACAAGCGCGCCCTCTTCGAGGCCGCCGCCAAGGCGTCGGGCGACGAGCCCAAGGGTGAGGCCATCACCCCGAAGGCGAAGAAGGCCGACAAGAAGGCGGACGAGGCCGAGGCCGAGTCCACCGGGTCGACCGAGGCATGAGCATGGTCGAGGAAGCCCTTGAGCATCTCGTCAAGGGCATCGTCGACAACCCCGATGACGTGCAGGTCGCCTCGCGTACCCTGCGCCGAGGGCGCGTGCTGGAGGTGCGGGTCCACCCCGACGACCTCGGCAAGGTGATCGGCCGCAACGGCCGCACCGCTCGCGCCCTGCGGACCGTCGTGGGCGCCATCGGTGGACGAGGCATCCGCGTCGACCTCGTCGACGTGGACCAGGTCCACTGATCCAGTAGCACACCGGCTCGGGCCGGGGAGGGCCCTCGGGCCGTCCCCGGCCCGACGTCGTACGGGCCGGGCACCGGAACACCGGCCGGCCCCCCATCGTTGTCCATCACCGAGGGTCCCGGCGGACCCCGGCCACCACCGCCCCCGCGGCGGCGGACCAGTCGCAAGGAGCAGCGTGCAGCTCGTAGTCGCGCGGATCGGCCGCGCCCACGGCATCAAGGGCGAGGTCACCGTGGAGGTGCGCACCGACGAGCCGGAACTGCGGCTCGCCCCCGGTGCCGTCCTGGCCACCGACCCCGCCTCGACCGGACCGCTGACCATCAGCCACGGCCGGGTGCACAGCGGACGGCTGCTGCTGCGCTTCGAGGGCGTCACCGACCGCACGGCCGCCGAGGCGCTGCGCAACACCCTGCTGATCGCCGAGGTCGACCCCGAGGAGGCCCCCGAGGACCCCGAGGAGTTCTACGACCACCAGCTGATCGACCTCGACGTCGTCACCCGCGACGGCACGCCCGTCGGCCGGATCGCCGAGATCTCCCACCTGCCCTACCAGGACCTGCTGATCGTCCGGCGGCCCGACGGCGGCGAGGTCATGGTCCCCTTCGTCTCCGAGATCGTCCCGGAGATCGACCTCGAAGCGCAGCGCGCCGTCATCGACCCGCCGCGCGGCCTCCTGGACGCCTCCGAGGCCGAGACCGCCTCCGGGCGCGAGAGCGGCGAGGACCACTGATGCGCCTCGACGTCGTCACGATCTTCCCCGAGTACCTCGAACCGCTGAACGTCTCCCTCGTCGGCAAGGCCCGGGCCCGCGGCCAGCTCGACGTACGCGTCCACGACCTGCGGGAATGGGCCCACGACAAGCACAACACCGTCGACGACACCCCCTACGGCGGCGGACCCGGCATGGTGATGAAGCCCGAGCCGTGGGGCGAGGCACTGGACGCCGTGATCGCCTCCGGGGCCGAGGACACCGCCCCGGTACTGGTCGTCCCCACACCCAGCGGCGAACCGTTCACCCAGCAGCTCGCCGTGGAACTCTCCGCCAAGCCCTGGCTGGTGTTCACCCCGGCCCGCTACGAGGGCATCGACCGCCGCGTCATCGACGAGTACGGGGACCGGCTCGACGTCCGCGAGGTCTCCATCGGCGACTACGTCCTGGCCGGCGGCGAGGCGCCCGTCCTGGTCATGGTCGAGGCCATCGCCCGGCTGCTGCCCGGCGTCCTCGGCAACGCCGCCTCCCACCAGGACGACTCCTTCGCCCCCGGGGCGATGGCCGACCTCCTGGAGGGCCCCGTCTACACCAAGCCCCCCGAGTGGCGGGGCCGCGGCATCCCCGACGTCCTCCTCAGCGGCCACCACGGCAGGATCGCCCGCTGGCGCCGCGACCAGGCGTTCCGCCGCACCGACCGCAACCGCCCCGACCTCATCGCCCGCGCCGACCCGGCCGCCTTCGACAAGCACGACCGCGCCCTGCTCGCGGAACTCGGCTGGAGCGAGGGCGCGGACGGCCGATTTGGGCGCACGCCGGGGGGCGTGGAAGAATAGGCGGCTGTTGTGTGCGTCCGGCGCGCGCCCCTGCCACAGGGGGAACGACGCCCGCCCGACGGAACAGCAATCGAACATCTTCTTCGACATTCCGCCGATGACCTGTGGCATCGGCGAGGAAAGCAGCAGGTCATGCACCTTCTCGACTCCGTCGACGCCGCGTCGCTGCGCAGCGACGTCCCGGCCTTCCGCCCGGGCGACACCGTCAACGTCCACGTCCGCGTCATCGAGGGCAACCGCTCCCGTGTGCAGCAGTTCAAGGGCGTCGTCATCCGCCGCCAGGGCTCCGGCGTGCGGGAGACCTTCACGGTCCGCAAGGTCAGCTTCTCCATCGGCGTCGAGCGCACCTTCCCGGTGCACACCCCGATCGTCGAGAAGATCGAGCTCGTGACCCGCGGTGACGTCCGCCGCGCCAAGCTGTACTACCTCCGCGAGCTGCGCGGCAAGGCCGCCAAGATCAAGGAGAAGCGCGACAGCTGAACCGCGCCGCCCGGCACCGTACGGGCATCGCGTCACCCAGCTCACGCCCGGTTCCCGGGTCCGGCCGGATAGGCTCGGGCACCGATGGACACCGACGCACAGCTTCCGGAGCGCGACCGCTCTCCCGACCCCACCGAGGGACGGGAGCCGCGGTCGCGCTCCGCGCGTTTTCCCGCCCGCTTCCGCGTCCGGCCGCTGCCCCTGCTCGCGGCCTGCCTGGCCTTCCTGCTGCTGCTCGGCCTCTTCGTCGTGCAGCCGTTCCTCGTCCCCAGCTCCTCGATGGAGAACACCCTCCAGATCGGGGACCGGGTGCTGGTCAACAAGCTGGCGTACCGTTTCGGCACCTCGCCCCGCCGGGGTGAGGTCGTCGTCTTCGACGGGACGGGGTCCTTCGTTCACAGGGAGTCGGAGGAGAATCCCGTCACGGGCCTGCTGCGCGGGGCCGGAGCGGCGCTGGGCCTGGCCCCGGGCGACGGCACCGACTACGTCAAGCGCGTGATCGGCATCGGAGGGGACCGGGTGACCTGCTGCGACGAAGGGGGGCGGATCAAGGTGAACGGCAAGCCCGTGACCGAGGGCTATCTGCATCCGGGGGACACGGCGTCCTCCATAGCGTTCGACATCGTGGTGCCCGAGGGAAAACTGTGGGTCATGGGGGACCACCGGTCCCGCTCCCGTGACTCCCGCGACCACCTCGGCGAACCGGGCGGCGGCACCGTACCCGTCGACAAGGTGATAGGCCGGGTCGACTGGATCAGCTGGCCCGTGCGCCGCTGGACCAGCCTCGACCTCCCACCCGCCTTCGACGCCGTCCCCGCCCCGGCAGGCCCGCATGGGTAGCCGAGGGCGCCCCCGGCGCGGCGACGACGGCCCCGGCACCGGGGAAGCGTCCGGCGGGCGCCGCTCCCCGAAGGGACGCGCCGAACGACGGCGCCAGGCCCAGCGCATCAAGCGCCGCAGGCGCCGCTCCTACCTCAAGGAAATACCGATCCTCATCGGCGTGGCCCTGGCCATCGCCCTGGTCCTGAAGACCTTCCTCGTCCAGGCGTTCGTCATCCCCTCCGGCTCCATGGAGCAGACGATCCGCATCGGCGACCGCGTCCTCGTCGACAAGCTCACCCCGTGGTTCGGCGCCAAGCCGCAGCGCGGCGATGTCGTCGTCTTCAAGGACCCCGGGGGCTGGCTCAAGAACGAGCAGACCACCCCCGCCGACGACCCTCCCGGCGTCAAACAGCTCAAGGACGCCCTCACCTTCATCGGCCTGCTGCCGTCCGCCGACGAACAGGACCTGATCAAGCGCGTCATCGGCGTCGGCGGCGACACCGTACGCTGCTGCGACGCCCAGGGGCGGGTGACCGTCAACGGCACGCCCCTGAACGAACCCTATGTCCACCCCGGCAACCCGCCGTCCCTGATGAAGTTCACCGTGAACGTCCCCACGGGACGGATCTTCGTCATGGGCGACCACCGCTCCGACTCCGGGGACTCGCGCTACCACCTCGCCGAGCCGTACCGTGGAACGGTTTCCGAGGACAATGTCGTCGGCCGCGCCGTCGTCATCGCCTGGCCCTTCGGCCACTGGCGGCGCCTGGAGGAACCCGGCACCTTCACCCGGGTCCACGACGCGCCGGGCGTGAAACCGTCGGCGGCGGGATCCCCGCATAGGGTGTCTCCCGACAGTTTGACCGTACTCCCGACCCCTGCGGAACTCCCGCTCGTTATGGGAGTGGTGGGCCTGCACCGGTTGACGGGCGGGCGAGCGCGTGGAGTGAGGAGTGGATGTGGGGGACTTGGCGGTCGGCCCGCGGTCCGGAACCGGAGAGCCGGAGGAGCCCGGGGAGCAGGAGCGGCGCGGTGAACCCGCGGCGGAGCCTGCGGCGCCGGCAACGGGCGCACGACACGGGGCACACAGGGACAAGACGGAACGGAAGGGGGGCCGCGGGGTGAAACAGCCCAAGAAGCCCCGCGCCTTCTGGCAGGAACTGCCGATCCTCATCGGCATCGCCCTGCTCCTCGCCCTGCTCATCAAGACGTTCCTGGTGCAGGCGTTCTCCATCCCGTCCGACTCGATGCAGGACACCCTGCAACGCGGCGACCGGGTCCTGGTCGACAAGCTCACCCCGTGGTTCGGCGCCAAGCCGCAGCGCGGAGAGGTCGTCGTCTTCCACGACCCGGGCGGCTGGCTGAACGAGACGCCGACGCCCCAGCCCAACCCCGTCCAGCAGGTCCTCAGCTTCATCGGCCTGATGCCGTCCGCCGAGGAGAAGGACCTGATCAAGCGGGTCATCGCGGTCGGCGGCGACACCGTCGAGTGCCAGGGCACCGGACCGGTCAAGGTGAACGGCAAGGCCCTCAAGGAGGATTCCTTCATCTTCCCGGGCAACACCCCCTGCGGTGACCGCCCGTTCGGTCCGATCCACGTCCCCAAGGACCGCATCTGGGTCATGGGCGACCACCGCGACGACTCCCTCGACTCCCGCTACCACCAGAACCTCAAGGGCAACGGCACGGTATCGGTGGACGAGGTCGTCGGCCGGGCCTTCACCATCGCCTGGCCCGTCAACCGCTGGTCGACGCTCCCCGTGCCCGACACCTTCGACCAGGTCGGCCTGAACACCGCGATGGCCGCCACCCCGGCCGCCCTCGGCCTCGCCGGCGCCGTCCCGATCGTGCTGTGGCGCCGCAGGAGGCTGACCACACCACGCAAGCCCCGATAGGGTGCCGTCCCAGGTCTTCGACGCGGGCCGCGCCCGCGGGGTGGGAGCGCTGGGATGAGCAGCAGCAAGGAACACCGAAGCGACGGCCACGGCCGCACTCCGGGCAGTGTGCTGTCCGCCGTGGCCGTGGCCGTCGGCTGCGTGCTGTTCCTGGGCGGCTTCGTATGGACGGCCCTGCTCTACCGCCCCTACACCGTGCCGACCGACTCGATGGCGCCCACCATCGCCCCCGGCGCCCGCGTCCTCGCCGAACGGATCGACGCCTCCGCCGTCCGCCGCGGCGACATCGTCGTCTTCCGGGACGGCGTCTGGGGCGACCTCCCCATGGTCAAGCGCGTCGTCGGCGTCGGCGGCGACACCGTCGCCTGCTGCACCAAGGGAAAGCTCACGGTCAACGGCACCCCGGTCGACGAACCGTATCTCCAGGACCCGCGCCTGGCCTCGCCCACCGGCTTCGCCGCCAAGGTCCCGGCCGGCCAGCTCTACCTCCTCGGCGACCACCGCAACGACTCGGTCGACTCCCGCGCCCACACCACCGACGGCGAGCACGGCACCGTGGCGCGCGAAGCCGTCGAGGCCCGCGTCGACGCACGCGCCTGGCCCCTTGGTGACCTCGGCATGACCGCCCCCGCGGAAGGCTTCGCCGACCTGCCCGGCGGCATCTCCCGGACCGGCCCGCTGCGCCCCCTCCTCCTCGCGACGGCCGCCGGAGCGGTCCTCATCCTGGGCGGCGCCGCCCACGGCCCCCTCACCCGCCGCACACGACGCCGGGGCCACAATGGCGACGAGAGCCCCACCGGCACCCCAGCGACCCGCACCGAGGAACACGGACACGCCCATGGCTGAACCCGCCACACAGGCCCCCGGCACGGGCGTACGACAGGTCTCCCGCATCATCCTGCTCGACCCCGACGACCGCGTCCTGCTCCTGCACGGCTTCGACCCGGACGACCCGGCCCAGACCTGGTGGTTCACCCCCGGCGGCGGCCTGGAGGGCACGGAAAGCCACGAGGAGGCCGCCCACCGGGAACTCGCCGAGGAAACCGGCATCACCGGCGCGGCCCTCGGGCCCCTCCTGTGGAAACGCCGCTGCTCCTTCCCCTTCGACGGCCGCCGGTGGGACCAGGACGAGTGGTACTACCTGGGACGTACCGACCGGACCGCCACGCGCACCGACGGCCACACCGACCTGGAACGACGCAGCGTCTCGGGGCTGAGATGGTGGACCGCGGAGGAACTGTCGGCGACACATGAGACGGTGTACCCGACCAGACTCGCCGGGCTGCTGCGCACACTGCTCGACGAAGGACCCCCCGGCGCGCCACTGGTCCTGGAGACCGAAAGGGCCTGACGCACAATGGGGGGACGCACGGCTGAAGGGGATCTGCCATGAGCGCCGAGGACCTCGAAAAGTACGAGACCGAGATGGAGCTGAAGCTCTACCGGGAGTACCGCGACGTCGTCGGGCTGTTCAAATACGTGATCGAGACCGAACGGCGCTTCTACCTCACCAACGACTACGAGATGCAGGTCCACTCCGTCCAGGGAGAGGTCTTCTTCGAGGTCTCGATGGCCGACGCCTGGGTCTGGGACATGTACCGCCCGGCCCGCTTCGTGAAACAGGTCCGCGTCCTGACGTTCAAGGACGTGAACATCGAGGAGCTCAACAAGAGCGATCTTGACCTGCCCGGGAGCTGACGGGGCGGGGCGACCCCGTGGGCGGCCGGGGTGGTGGTGGCCGTTGGCGGGTGGGGTGGATCGGGGCGTTGTGCGGTGACGGGTGCGGGCCGCGGGGCAACGGCGACGTGCGATCTTTTCGCGGCTGTCCACGGCACTGAGAGTGGCCGCTGCCGTCCGTCCGCCGTCCTCTGGTGCCGTTCGCGCCCCTCGCGCCCCGCGTGCCGCTCGCGCACGACCGGCGCTTCGGTCACCGTATGCTCGCTCCCGGCCCGCCGTCGCGTGCTCGGTCCCGTTCCTGCCCAGACCCGCAATCTCTTGCGCACGCCCTGCCCAACGACGGAACGGGGCCCGAGTCATGGACGCCGCCACTCTTGCCACGTGTGGGTGAGCGCTGAGCGGACCGGTGAGCGGTACCCGTTCGGGTGAGCGAGTTATCCACAACCAGAGGGTTATCCACCAAGATCCAACAATCTGACGCGGAGCCGTCACAGTCAGTGGCGGAGGTGGTACGGCATGAACGCCACACAACCCGCCACACGAAACGAACACCGCACGGATGGCATGCCGACGCGGCTGCCCCGGGGAACCCGGGGGATGAGGGCCGGAAGAGACGAGGGGGCGCTCAGGGCGGACGAGGGGACGACCGGTGGCTCCGTGCTGATCGGAGGCACGCAGGAGACCGTCACCGGGACTCCCACCCGACCGGACGCCGACGCGCCACGCCCCGCCGCGACGAGGCAACGGAGCCGCAGAAGGAAGCGAGGCTCACCCCACGGAACCCGCGGCGGGGGTCCCGGATCGCGCCCGGCACCACCGCCCCGTGAACCCACCGGACCGACCGACCCCCGGCGCGCCCTCGGCCGCTACGGGGAAGACCTGGCGGCCCGCCGCCTCACCGAGAGCGGCATGCGCATCCTGGACCGCAACTGGCGATGCCGCGAGGGCGAGATCGACATCGTCGCCGCGGACGCGGACGCCCTGGTCATCTGCGAGGTCAAGACCCGCCGCGCCGCAGGCCACGAGCACCCCATGGCAGCCGTACGACCCGCCAAGGCCCAACGCCTGCGCCTCCTGGCGGAACACTGGCTCGCACGGCACGGCGGACCGCCGCCCGGGGGCGTACGCATCGACCTCGTCGGCGTACTCCTCCCGACCCGCGGCGCCCCCGTCGTCGAACACGTCAGGGGGGTGGCGTGATGGGATTCGCCCGAACCTGCTCGGTCGCCCTGGTCGGGGTCGAAGGTGTGGTCGTCGAGGTCCAGGCCGATCTGGAGCCCGGAGTCGCCGCCTTCACCCTGGTCGGCCTCCCCGACAAGAGCCTGGCGGAATCCAAGGACAGAGTCCGGGCCGCCGTCGCCAACTCGGGTGCCGAATGGCCGCAGAAGAAACTCACCATCGGTCTCAGCCCGGCGTCCGTGCCCAAGAGCGGCAGCGGATTCGACCTGGCCGTGGCCTGCGCCGTCCTTGGCGCCGCCGAGCGCCTGGACCCCCGCGTCATCGCCGACCTGATGATGATCGGCGAGCTCGGTCTCGACGGCCGCGTCCGCCCCGTACGCGGTGTGCTGCCCGCCGTCCTGGCCGCCGCCGACGCCGGATACCGCCAGGTCGTCGTGCCGGAACCGATGGTCGCCGAAGCCGCACTCGTCCCCGGCGTCTCCGTCCTGGGCGTCCGCAGCCTGCGCCAACTCATCGCCGTCCTCGCCGACGAACCCGTCCCCGAGGAAGAGGACCGCCCGGGCGACGGCCGCCTCGATCCGCTCCTGGCGGGACTGGCCGTACCCGGCACCGGCGTCGGCGCGGGCCTGCCGGCCAGCGGCCGTACCTCCGACCTCGCGGACGTCGCGGGCCAGCACAACGCCCGCCGCGCCCTGGAGGTCGCCGCCGCAGGACGCCACCACCTCTTCTTCAAGGGACCACCCGGCGCAGGGAAAACCATGCTCGCCGAGCGCCTGCCCGGCCTGCTGCCACCGCTGTCCCCGAAGGAATCGCTGGAGGTCACCGCCGTCCACTCGATCGCCGGCACCCTCCCACCGGGACAACCCCTCGTCGACCGCCCGCCCTACTGCGCACCCCACCACTCCGCCACCATGGCCTCCCTGGTCGGAGGCGGCACCGGAATGCCACGCCCCGGCGCCGCGTCCCTCGCCCACAACGGCGTGCTCTTCCTCGACGAAGCCGCCGAGTGCAGTGCCCGCGTCCTGGACGCCCTGCGCCAGCCACTGGAATCCGGACAGGTCGTGGTCGCCCGCGCGGCCGGGATGATGCGGATGCCCGCACGCTTCCTGCTCGTCCTCGCCGCGAACCCCTGCCCCTGCGGCAGGCACGGCACGATCGGCGGCGGCTGCGAATGCCGGCCCTCCACGATCCGCCGCTACCAGGCACGGCTCTCCGGCCCCCTGATGGACCGGGTGGACCTCAGAGTCACGGTCGAACCGGTCGCCCACTCCGAACTCATCGCGTTCGGCCGCGGCGCGGAATCCAGCGCCACGGTGGCCGAACGCGTCCGTGCGGCCCGCGAACGCGCCGCGCACCGCTACACCGGCACGCCGTGGCGCACCAACAGCGAGGTCCCCGGCCATGAACTCCGCACCCGCTGGCAGGTGAGCCCCGACGCACTCACCCAGGCCGAACGTGACCTGGAGTGCGGCCTCCTCACCGCCCGCGGTCTGGACCGCGTCCTCCGTGTGGCCTGGACCGCCGCCGACCTAGCCGGCCGCGACCGCCCCACCGCCGAGGACGTCAACTGGGCCCTGGAACTCCGCACCGGCGTACGCCGCGGCGTACGGACGGAGGCGCTGTCGTGAAGCGACGCAGGTGTACGCGGGGTCGGACGTTGCTTGTGGCCCAGAGGGAGTTGCCGCGATGCGCTGCGGTACTGGGGATCTGCGTGGACGGAGATACGCGGGCCGGGACGCGCCTTGAACGGCGGAAGTGTTGTGGACGGTCACCCACACCTCAAGAAAGGCGCCGCTCCGGAATAGGCGCTGCTTGAGGGGCCGAAGTGCTGAATGGGCTGGGGGATGCCGTCGGCAGGGCCAGGCATACGCCTCTGTCGGGAGGAGCAGCCGGATCGCACAAGCGACGGGACCGCTCTCCGATGGTCCTGCCGGCATGCGGCTGACGACCTACGCGCCAGGGCGAATCCCCAGCGCCACGAGAGGCACACCACATGAGGAACGCCACGGAAGGAACACGATGACCATGCCCAACCCCGTGCAGTCGACCACTCGATCTACGGCCGGACGAAGGGAATGCCTGGCCGAGACCAGCGAGTCAGACACCCGAGCCCGTACCCGATGCCACACGAGCGATCAGGAACCCCCGGGCACGGGCTCCCACGCCGCCCCTGCCGCACTCCTCCCGGAGCAGAAACCCCGACCACCGGACACACCACACTCCGAGGGCCGGCCCGACCCCCGCTCCGACCCCGACCGCGTGGCACGTGCCGCCCTGAGTCGCATCATCGAGCCGGGGGACGAAACAGCCGGACGCTGGCTCCGGGAGATGGGCCCCACGACGCTCTGGCGAGCGCTGTCCGGGGAAGAGGCTCCGCCCCCTGGCGCGAGCAGCAACAAACTGGCCGGCCTCCGGCTACGGGCCGGACGGGCCGACCCGGACGGAGACCTAGCGGCGGTCGACACGCTGGGCGGCAGGTTCGTCTGCCCCGGCGACGACGAGTGGCCGCGCCAACTGGACGATCTCGGCGACAGCCGCCCCATCGGCCTGTGGGTCCGAGGCACCGCCAACCTCCGCCTCTGGGCGCTGCGCTCCGTGGCCCTCGTCGGCGCCCGTGCCTGCACCGAATACGGCGCACACCTCGCCGCCACCCTCGCCACGGGCCTCGCCGACCGGGGCTGGACCGTCGTCTCGGGCGCGGCCTACGGAGTCGACGGCGCGGCGCACCGGGGAACACTGGCCGCCGACGGAGCCACAATCGCCGTCCTCGCCTGCGGCGTCAACCGCTTCTACCCCGGCGGGCACACCGAGTTGATCGGACGGATCGCCGAACAAGGCGTGGTGGTAGCGGAGTTGCCACCGGGCGACCACCCGACGCGAAGCCGCTTCATCCAACGGAACCGGGTCATCGCCGCGCTGACGAGAGGAACCGTCGTCGTGGAAGCCGAACTGCGCAGCGGCTCACTGGTCACCGCACGGCGGGCCCAGGCCCTCGGGCGCGTCACGATGGGCGTACCGGGCCCCGTCACCAGTGGACTCTCCGCCGGCGTTCACCAACTCCTGCGCGGCGAGGCCGCAGTGGTCACCAGCGCCGACGAGATCGTCGAACTCGTCGGCAGCATCGGGGACCTCGCGCCGGAACCCCGAGCCCCGGTCCTCGCCCGCGACCTGCTGGAACCCACCGCGGCCCGCGTGCTGGAAGCCCTGCCCGCACGAGGCGGAGCCGATGCGGCCCACCTCGCAAGGGAATCGGGCACTCCCCGCGACGTCGCCCAGGCGAAGCTCCAGGAGCTGTGCGCCCTGGGGTTTGTTCAAAGGTGTGGTGACCTTTGGGAGTTGGTGCGACGCGCCGGGGGCGCGCGGTCCTCACGGCGAGGCGGTACTTGACCCGGGGCGAACGGGTGAAAAGGTGAGAGGAATGACCGCAGAATCCAGGTTTGCAACCCTTCGTCGCACCGGGGTCCGCCGCACACACATGCCGGGGCCTGGTGTGCTCGGACCCCGCCGCGCGGCGTGTCGCCATCGGTGTCCGCAGGTGCCGGTGGTCGCCCGGAACTGCCTTGAAGGGCTCCTTGTCACGGGAGGTAACCCTGAGGTGCGGGCAGCGGAACGTATCTGCGCACATCGCAACCCCACCTCCTTGCACACTGCGACACATTGGTCACGCTACGCTCACAGTCGATTCAATCGTCATACATCCATCACCCGCGTTTCGGCAGAACGACCCAAGGCGACGAATGCCCCAGCACACCTCCGGGCCTGACCACGCGACGGCACCACCGGCCGCGTGCGGCAGCGTGCGCCCCGCTGCGCCCAGCTCGCTCGACGAGCTGTGGCGCTCCTACAAGGCGTCGGGCGACGGGCGGCTGCGGGAACAACTGATCCTGCACTACTCACCGCTCGTCAAATACGTCGCCGGCCGTGTGAGCGTCGGCCTGCCGTCCAACGTCGAGCAGGCCGACTTCGTCTCCTCCGGGGTGTTCGGGCTCATCGATGCCATCGAGAAGTTCGAGCCGGAACGATCCGTCAAGTTCGAGACGTACGCCATCACGCGCATCCGCGGCGCCATGATCGACGAGCTGAGGGCACTGGACTGGATCCCGCGCTCCGTCCGCCAGAAGGCCCGAGCCGTCGAACGCGCCTACGCCACCCTCGAAGCCCGGCTGCGCCGCACACCCTCCGAGGCCGAGGTCGCCGAGGAAATGGGCATCGCACTTGAGGAGCTCCACGGCGTCTTCAGCCAGCTGTCCCTCGCCAACGTGGTCGCGCTGGAGGACCTTCTGCACGCAGGAGGAGAGGGCGGCGAGCGCCTCAGCCTGATGGACACGCTGGAGGACACGGCCGCCGACAACCCCGTCGAGATCGCCGAGGACCGGGAGCTGCGCCGACTGCTCGCACGGGCGATCAACACCCTGCCCGACCGCGAGAAGACCGTGGTCACGCTGTACTACTACGAGGGCCTGACGCTGGCCGAGATCGGCAATGTCCTCGGCGTCACGGAGAGCCGGGTGAGCCAGATCCACACCAAGTCAGTACTCCAGTTGAGGGCCAAACTCGCCGACGTCGGACGCTGACCTGCCGGCCCGGATCGCCCGAGTGGCGATGCGGAGTGCCGCTCCGGACCCGTCATCCGTACAGTGGTGAGGTGCCAAGGATTCGAGCGGCCTCAGTGGCCGAGCACCGGACGATGCAGCGTGGCGCCCTTCTGGACGCCGCCCGCACCCTGCTGTCCGAAGGCGGAACGGAAGCGCTGACCTTCCCCGCCCTCGCCGAGCGTACGGGCCTCGCGCGCTCCTCCGTGTACGAGTACTTCCGCTCCCGCGCGGCCGTCGTGGAGGAGCTGTGCGCCGTCGACTTCCCGGTGTGGGCCGCGGAGATCGAGGCGGCGATGGAGCGCGTCGACACGGACGAGGCGAAGATCGAGGCGTATGTGCGCCAGCAGCTGGCCCTGGTCGGCGACCGGCGCCATCGCGCCGTCGTCGCGATCTCGGCGGGCGAGCTGGACGCCGGTGCCCGGGAGAAGATCCGTGCGGCGCACGGCGGACTGATCGCCATGATCGTCGAGGCGCTCGCCGGCCTCGGCCACGAGCAGCCACGACTGGCCGCCATGCTTCTCCAGGGCATCGTGGACGCCGCGGTCCGCCGCATCGAACTCGGCGCGGCGGAGGACCCAGAGGAGATCACGGAGGCAGCGGTGGCGATGGTCCTGCGGGGCGTTCGGGGCTGATTCGGGAGACTCCTCGGGGGCCTCCCCCCTCCCACCCCGCCCCTCCCCATCCGCCCCCGTCCCGCCTCCGCTCCTCGCCCTCCTTTTGCGTCGTTCTGCCTGATTGCGAGACCGCCTGAGCGGCGCGCGGCGTGACGGGGCTGCGCCTTTCCGCTTGGTGCCCAGGTGCCAGCGGCACCGGTCAGCCGCGCCGGGTGCCTGCGGACCGTTCCTTCGTGCCGTCTCGCTACCCAGTGCTGTTCCGGCGTTGTGCCTCTTTCTTCGTTCTCTGCTCCTGCCTTCCTCGCTTCTCGGCGCGCTCTGTTGCTTTCTCGTGTTCGGCGCTTAGCGCTGCGCCCTCATCCCGGCCGGTGGCATCGTCTTTCGCCGACCGTTTCCGGAGGGCGCTGCGGCGCGCGTGCCGATGCTCCAGGAAGGACCCGGCGACGGTCCCGCGCTCTGCCTGGTCGTGGCCCGTGGCGTCTCTCGAATACGGACCACCTCGAACGGTGTCCGACCCATAGCGCTGTCGTGGCCAGGAGGATTGCGCCGAGTAGGGCCGACGTCGGCGGATCCGAGTGGCCCGCGCGGACCGCGGTAGGCAGAAAACGGGCGGGTGTCTGTGGCGTCGGCGGTGACGGTGGTAGCGGGATGCCGAAGACGGGGAGGAGGCGGGACGGGCCTCCGTGGAGGAGGGACGGTGGGAGCAAGGAGAGCGGGTCCAGGTATGTCCTTCCGCGGAGGAGACCCCAGTGGAGGCACGGTTCGCGGCAGTGGAACGGGCCGTTCTGTAGCAGGGCGACCGGTTGGCCTGGGGTGACGTGGTCGCCTTTCCGGACCGTGGGGCGTACCGGTTCGTACGTGGTGCGGAGGGGAGGCTGTCCTGAGTCGGACAGTTCGATGGTCAGGACGCCTCGGTCGGCGACCGTGCCGGTGAAGGCCACACGGCCGGGGGCGGCCGCCCTTACGGTCGCGCCGACCGTCGCCGCCAGGTCGACACCGCGATGCCCCGCTGCCCAGGGTGAGGGCGGAGGCTCCCAGCCGCGCAGTACCTGGGGAGGGAGGCCACCCGTGCCGTCCACGGGCCAGGAGCGACCGGAGCCATCGGAAGCACCGGAGGCGCCGGGAGAGGCACCGGAGGTTTTCGAGGGTGAGGGGCTGGGGGTGCCTGAGCTGGTGACGGGGGCTGCGCGGGCGGTTTCTGCGGGTCTCGGAGTCGGCCGGGCGTGATCCGCTGCGAGGGCGGGTGACGCGACGGTCATGAGGGCTGACGCGAGGGCGCCCAAGACAGCGAGGCGGGCGGGCAGGAGAAGGGACGGGGCACGGGACGGCCAGGTGGTCGCTCCATGCCGTGGGAAGAAGCAGCCCGGGGCGGTGTCGGGGGCTGACTGCTGCGGTCGGGGCCAGGCCAGCGGAGACCACTGCGGGCGGGGCAGAGGGAAGGGGAGGTAGGGGAGGGGCGGGAGCAGAGTTCGCCCGGTGATGACATAAGGGACGGTCGCGCCCCAGCGCTGACAGATCGCCCGCCCCCGGCCGCGGCGGCGCGCCAGGCGCCGGCCCGAGCGGCACAGCAGGCACCATCCCAGGGGCTGGAGCGTCCGTGCGTCGCTCGGAACTCCTCGGTCGCGGAAGGCGCCGACCGTGTCCCCCGACAGAGACGCCCCGGACAAGTACGCCCTCGGCAGGTGCGTCTCCGGTAGGCGTGCCCACGGAATGCGGGGCTCTGGCGTGCTCGCTCTTGAAGGGCAGGACTCTGCCGCATTGGTCCCCGGTACGAACGTTGTCGGCGCGTACGCCCCCGGCGGGTAGGGCCATGAGGAGCGCGGAGACGACGTCGTCCCGCAACCGCACCCCTGCCAGCGCCTCCCGCTCCACCGCAGCCATGCCCGCGCCCGTGGCGACTCCCAAGTCCGGGCCTGTGCCCGTACCCCATTCCGTAGCCGCAGCCTCTGCCGAGCGCCCACCCCGTCCCGAAGCCGTAGCCTCCGCCGAGCCCCCACCCGTACGCGTCCCCAAGGCCACGCCCGAGCCGGAGCCCCCGCCCGCACCCGTCGTCCCCGAAGCCACCCCCACTCCGCCGACCACCCCTGCACCAGCCCCCAACCCCACACCGGCCCCACCACTGCCGCTGCCACCACCCCACGTACACCCATGACCGCCCGCCCGACCCTGTTCCGTTCCGCTCGCATGCACAGACGGTGACGTGCTCGGCGCGGCGGCGGGGATCTTGGTCCTTTTCTGTGGACAAGTGGCGGGCTGTGGACAACTTCTTCACCCGATCCGGTGAAGGAAGGGGGTAGGGGCGTCGTGGCGGGGACTTTCCGGGGTGGTCAAAAGGCGCGTGTCGCCCGGCGCATCGCCCGTCCCGTACACTTCTGGTGGCGATCCGGGTCACCGGGTCGACTTCGCACGCCCCGCTGTCAGTGCACCAGTCCCTTTAGGGCAGCACGACGGCCGCGCCCCTCGGTCCTCGGAAGGTTCCGCACGGTTCCCTCCCCGGTAGGCGCGTCGGGGCGTCAGGCACCGCGGCCGACCGGTCGTGGTGGAACCGGGAAAAACAAGGAGTACGGCCATGGCCGTCGTCACGATGCGGGAGCTGCTGGAGAGCGGCGTCCACTTCGGGCACCAGACCCGCCGTTGGAACCCGAAGATGAAGCGTTTCATCTTCACGGAGCGCAACGGCATCTACATCATTGACCTGCTCCAGTCGCTGTCGTACATCGACCGCGCCTACGAGTTCGTCAAGGAGACCGTCGCCCACGGCGGCTCGGTCATGTTCGTCGGCACCAAGAAGCAGGCCCAGGAGGCCATCGCGGAGCAGGCGACCCGCGTGGGCATGCCCTACGTGAACCAGCGCTGGCTCGGCGGCATGCTGACCAACTTCTCGACGGTCTACAAGCGCCTGCAGCGCCTCAAGGAGCTCGAGCAGATCGACTTCGAGGACGTGGCCGCCTCCGGCCTCACCAAGAAGGAGCTCCTGGTCCTCTCCCGCGAGAAGGCCAAGCTGGAGAAGACCCTCGGTGGTATCCGCGAGATGCAGAAGGTGCCCAGCGCCGTCTGGATCGTGGACACCAAGAAGGAGCACATCGCCGTCGGTGAGGCGCGCAAGCTCAACATCCCGGTCGTCGCGATCCTCGACACCAACTGCGACCCGGACGAGGTCGACTACAAGATCCCGGGCAACGACGACGCGATCCGCTCCGTCACCCTGCTCACCCGCGTGATCGCCGACGCCGTCGCCGAGGGCCTGATCGCCCGCTCCGGCGCCGCGACCGGCGACCAGAAGCCGGGCGAGAAGGCCGGCGAGCCGCTGGCCGAGTGGGAGCGCGACCTGCTCGAGGGCGAGAAGAAGGCCGACGAGGCCCCCAAGGCCGAGGACAAGCCCGCCGAGGCCCCGGCCGTCGAGGCTCCGGCCGCCGAGGCCGAGAAGCCGGCCGAGCAGGGCTGACCTCGAAACCGGTTGATGACGGCGGGGGAGGGCGCCACGAGCGCCGCCCCCGCCGCCACCCGTAGATCTTTCGACTCCGCGATTCCGAGAAGAGATTCACAGACCATGGCGAACTACACCGCCGCTGACGTCAAGAAGCTTCGCGAGCTCACCGGCGCCGGCATGATGGACTGCAAGAAGGCCCTGGAAGAGGCCGAGGGCAACGTCGACAAGGCCGTCGAGGTCCTGCGCGTCAAGGGCCAGAAGGGCGTCGCCAAGCGCGAGGGCCGCTCCGCCGAGAACGGCGCCGTGGTCTCCCTGATCGCCGACGACAACGCCTCCGGCCTCATCCTTGAGCTGAAGTGCGAGACGGACTTCGTCGCCAAGGGCGAGAAGTTCCAGTCGGTCGCCAACGCCCTGGCCGCGCACGTCGCCAAGACCAACCCGGCCGACCTCGAGGCCCTGCTCGCCTCCGAGATCGAGGCCGGCAAGACCGTCCAGGCGTACGTCGACGAGGCCAACGCCAACCTGGGCGAGAAGATCGTCCTGGACCGCTTCGCGCAGTTCTCCGACGGTTACGTCACGGCGTACATGCACCGCACCATGCCTGACCTGCCGCCGCAGATCGGTGTCCTCGTCGAGCTCGACAAGGAGAACGCCGAGGTCGCCAAGGGCATCGCGCAGCACATCGCCGCGTTCGCCCCGAAGTACCTCTCCAAGGACGACGTCCCGGCCGAGGTCGTCGAGGCCGAGCGCCGCGTCGCCGAGGAGACCACCCGCGCCGAGGGCAAGCCCGAGGCCGCCCTGCCGAAGATCGTCGAGGGTCGCCTCAACGGCTTCTTCAAGGACGTGACGCTGCTCGGTCAGCCGTACGCGCTCGACAACAAGAAGTCCGTGGAGAAGGTCCTCCAGGAGGCCGGTGTCACCCTGAAGCGCTTCTCGCGCATCAAGGTCGGCATCTGAGCCTGCCGCCAAGGCAGCGAATGACCTGCGACCCCGCTAGGGTCGTACGCAGCCGGCCGCTCACCGGCCGGCCGCAGATGTGACGAGGAGGCCATTGCCGCACAGGGATCTGACCCGGACCCACGGCAATGGCCTTCTTCGTATGTGCACGAGGAGAAGCTCAATGAATCACGGTGCCGACGGCTCGGACAAAGCTGGCAATGCCCACAGTGGCGGGAGGGGACGCTTCCTGCTGAAGCTGTCGGGCGAGGCATTCGCCGGCGGCGGTGGGCTCGGTGTCGACCCCGACGTCGTGCACGCGATCGCACGCGAGATCGCCGCCGTGGTACGCGACGGCTACGAGATCGCCGTGGTGATCGGCGGCGGTAACTTCTTCCGCGGCGCGGAACTCCAGCAGCGCGGCATGGACCGGGCCCGTTCCGACTACATGGGCATGCTCGGAACGGTCATGAACTGCCTCGCCCTCCAGGACTTCCTGGAGAAGGAGGGCATCGACTCCCGCGTGCAGACCGCCATCACCATGGGCCAGGTCGCCGAGCCCTACATCCCGCTGCGCGCGGTGCGCCACCTGGAGAAGGGCCGGGTCGTCATCTTCGGCGCCGGCATGGGCATGCCGTACTTCTCCACCGACACCACCGCCGCACAGCGCGCCCTGGAGATCGACGCCCAGGCCATGCTGATGGGCAAGAACGGCGTGGACGGGGTCTACGACTCCGACCCCAAGAAGAACCCGGACGCGGTGAAGTTCGACGCCCTCGAATACGGCGAGGTCATCACCCGCGACCTCAAGGTCGCCGATGCCACCGCCATCACCCTGTGCCGCGACAACAAGCTTCCGATCCTCGTCTTCGAACTGCTCGCCGAGGGGAACATCGCGCGCGCCGTCAAGGGTGAGAAGATCGGCACGCTCGTCAGCGATCAGGGCACCCGGGCCTGACGGCCCCAACCACCGCTGCGGCGTGCGGGGTTCGCCCCTCACCCGCGGCGGTCCCCTCACCCGGGGCGGACCCGGGGCGGGGATGGACAACCGCCTGCCGGTCGGACACCGTGCAGGAGAAGACGCGCGGCAGGGGCGAGGCTCTGCTTCTTACGGAAAAGACCAGGAGCAAGTGGTGATCGAAGAGATCCTCCTCGAAGCCGAGGAGAAGATGGAGAAGGCCGTCGTGGTCGCCAAGGAGGACTTCGCCGCGATCCGCACGGGGCGTGCGCACCCGGCGATGTTCAACAAGATCGTGGCGGACTACTACGGCGCCATGACGCCGATCAACCAGCTGGCGTCGTTCTCGGTGCCGGAACCCCGGATGGCCGTCGTGACGCCGTTCGACAAGAGCGCGCTGCGCAACATCGAGCAGGCCATCCGCGACTCCGACCTCGGGGTCAACCCGAGCAACGACGGCAACATCATCCGCGTGACGTTCCCGGAGCTGACCGAGGAGCGCCGCAAGGACTTCATCAAGGTCGCCAAGACCAAGGGCGAGGACGCGAAGATCTCGATCCGCAGTGTCCGCCGCAAGGCCAAGGAAAGCCTCGACAAGCTGGTCAAGGACAAGGAGACCGGCGAGGACGAGGTGCGCCGCGCGGAGAAGGAGCTCGACGACACCACCGCGAAGTACGTCGCGCAGGTGGACGAACTCCTCAAGCACAAGGAATCCGAGCTCCTAGAGGTCTGATGAACGAGTCATCCTGGGCGGCCCCGCCCGGCGCCGCCCACCGGGGGCCGCCCCAGACGGGACCGGCCCCCGTACGGGGCGGGACGGCGTCCCCCGCCCCGGCGGGCCTCGTGCACGACGGCGGCGGGGCGGCGCAGACCCGTCCCCTGCCCGTGGTGACCGACGCCGGCGGACACCGGGACGACCACAGGGTCAGCCGGGATGACCGGGACCAGCGGGACGACCGGGGGGCCGCTCGACCGAGCGGCCCCCTGTTCCGCGACGAGAAGCCGCAGGAGCCCATGTCCACCTCGCACCCAGGCTCCCTGGGGCCCCACGGCCCGCAGGACGCACAGCAGCCCCGGAAGAAGAGCGCCGGCCGCAATCTGCGGGCCGCGATAGGGGTCGGCGTCGGCCTCGGCGCGGTCATCGTCGCCTCCCTCTTCGTCTACAAGCCCGTCTTCATCGGCGTGATAGCCCTCGCCGTCGTCGTGGGCCTGTGGGAGCTGACCTCCCGGCTGGCGGAGCGCAAGGACATCCAGGTGCCGCTGGTGCCGCTCGCCGTCGGCGGCGTCGCCATGGTCGTCGCCGGATACCTGCGCGGCCCCGAGGGAGCGTGGGTGGCGATGGCGCTCACCGCCCTCGCCGTCGTCGTCTGGCGCATGACCGGCTCGCCCGGCAACTATCTGCGGGACGTCACGGCCGCCGTCTTCGCCGCCTTCTACGTGCCGTTCCTCGCCACGTTCGTCGCGCTGATGCTCGCGGCCGACGACGGACCCCAGCGCGTCCTGACGTTCCTGCTGCTCACCGTCGTCAGTGACACCGGCGCCTACGCCGTCGGCTGGCGCTTCGGCACCCACAAGCTCGCCCCCAGGATCAGCCCCGGCAAGACCCGCGAGGGCCTGATCGGCGCGGTGCTGTTCGCGATGATCGCCGGCGCGCTGTGCACCCAGTTCCTGATCACCGGCGGAGCCTGGTGGCAGGGCCTGCTCCTCGGTCTCGCCGTCGCCGTCAGCGCCACCCTCGGTGACCTCGGCGAATCCATGATCAAGCGGGATCTCGGCATCAAGGACATGGGCACCCTCCTCCCCGGCCACGGGGGCATCATGGACCGCCTCGACTCCCTGCTGCCCACCGCCCCGGTCGTCTGGCTGCTCCTCGTCGTCTTCGTGGGCAGCGGCTGACCGCCCCCGCCGCACCGTCCGAGGGGCCCGCAGGCCGTGACCCGCGGGCCCCTCGCCGTCCCCGCGACCGAGAGGAACGGGTCACCCGGACGGGTCTGCGACACTGGACCCACCATGCCTAAGCCCGGAGAACTCACATTCGTCGCGCCGCGCGGGGCCAAGAAGCCCCCGCGGCACCTTGCCGACCTCACCCCGGAGGAGCGCCGTGACGCGGTCGCCGCCCTCGGGGAGAAGCCGTTCCGCGCCAAGCAGCTGTCGCAGCACTACTTCGCCCGGTACGCGCACGATCCGGCGCAGTGGACCGACATCCCGGCCGCGGCCCGCGGGAAGCTGGCGACGGAGCTGCTGCCCGAGCTGATGAGCGTGGTACGGCACATCTCCTGTGACGACGACACCACCCGCAAGACGCTCTGGCGGCTGCACGACGGCACGCTCGTCGAGTCCGTGCTGATGCGCTACCCCGACCGCGTCACCATGTGTGTCTCCTCCCAGGCCGGCTGCGGGATGAACTGCCCGTTCTGCGCCACCGGCCAGGCCGGTCTCGACCGCAACCTGTCGACGGCGGAGATCGTCCACCAGATCGTCGACGGGATGCGGGCGCTGCGCGACGGCGAGGTGCCCGGCGGCCCGGCGCGGCTGTCGAACATCGTCTTCATGGGCATGGGCGAACCGCTCGCCAACTACAACCGCGTCATCGGCGCGATCCGGCGGCTGACCGACCCCGAGCCCGATGGGGTGGGGCTGTCGCAGCGCGGCATCACCGTCTCCACCGTCGGCCTGGTGCCGGCCATGCTGCGGTTCGCGGACGAGGGCTTCAGCTGCCGGCTCGCGGTCTCGCTGCACGCGCCCGACGACGAGCTGCGCGACACGCTCGTGCCGGTCAACACCCGCTGGAAGGTCCGCGAGGTGCTGGACGCGGCCTGGGAGTACGCCGCGAAGTCCGGGCGCCGCGTCTCCATCGAGTACGCCCTGATCCGCGACATCAACGACCAGGCGTGGCGCGGTGACCTGCTGGGCCGCCTCCTCAAGGGCAAGCGCGTCCACGTCAACCTCATCCCGCTCAACCCCACGCCCGGCTCCAAGTGGACCGCCTCGCGCCCCGAGGACGAGCGGGCGTTCGTCCGGGCCATCGAGGCGCACGGCGTCCCGGTGACCGTCCGCGACACCCGCGGCCAGGAGATCGACGGTGCCTGCGGCCAGCTCGCGGCGGCCGAGCGCTGACCCCGCGCTGGTACGGTGTGGGCGAACACCTGAACATCACACTTGCACCATCCGACAGGGGAGCGCCACAGCGCTGAGAGTGCGGAGGCGCCGTAGCGATACGGCGTCCGCAGACCCTTGAACCTCGCCCGGGTCATTCCGGGTAGGAAGTTCGGTCGTCACTCATGCTGTTGTGCCCTGCCCGGAGCCGCCCCACGGCCCCGGGCAGGGCCGCGTCTCGTCCTGGCCAGCCAGGAGGACACCAGTGAGCATCACCAGCAGGACCCGTACGGGCACCCTCGCCGCCGCCGTACTCGCGGCCGCGGTCGGGGCGGCCGTCCTCACGGCGTGCGGCGGATCCGGCGGCGGCAGCGCCGAGGACGCGAAGACCGTCACCCTCGTCAGCCACGACTCCTTCAACGTCACCCCGTCGGTCCTCGCCGCGTTCGAGAAGCAGAGCGGCTACAAGGTCAAGGTCCTCAAGGGCGGCGACGCCGGCAAGGCCGTCAACCAGGCGATCCTGTCCAAGGACAACCCGCAGGGCGACGTCTTCTTCGGCATCGACAACACCCTCCTCTCCCGCGCCCTGAAGGAGGGCGTCTTCACGCCGTACACCGCCAAGGGCCTCGACCAGGTCCCGGCACAGCTCCAGCTGGACAAGGGACAGCACCGCGTCACCCCCCTCGACTACGGCGACATCTGCGTCAACTACGACCGGGCCTACTTCACCCGGCACAAGCTGGCACCGCCGAAGACCTTCGACGACCTGGCCAAGCCCGCCTACAAGAACCTGCTGGTCACCGAGAACGCCGCCACCTCCTCGCCCGGCCTCGCCTTCCAGCTCGGCACCGTCGCCGCCTACGGCAAGGACGGCTGGCAGGACTACTGGAAGAAGCTGAGGGCCAACGGCGTCGAGGTCGTCGACGGCTGGGAGCAGGCGTACAACGAGCGGTTCTCGGGCTCCGCCGCCGGCCGCGGCAAGGGGGACCGGCCCCTGGTCGTCTCCTACGCCTCCAGCCCGCCCGTCGAGGTGCTCGGCAAGAAGCGCGGGCCCGAGGAGGCGCCGACCGGCGTCGCCACCGGGACCTGCTTCCGGCAGATCGAGTTCGGCGGCCTGCTCAAGGGCGCGCCGAACGAGAAGGGCGGCAAGGCGCTGCTCGACTTCCTGCTCAGCAAGCCGTTCCAGGAGGACGTCCCGCTCCAGATGTTCGTCCACCCCGCGCGCCAGGACGTCACCCTTCCGAAGCTGTTCACCCGCTACGGCGCGGTGATCGACAAGCCCGCGACGGTGGCCCCCGACGACATCACCGCGCACCGCGAACAGTGGATCAAGCAGTGGTCCTCGCTCGTCCTGAAGTGACCGGGAACCGGAGCCGCCGTCCCGCCCGGACGGCGGCCGCCCGGCTCGGACTGATCGCGCTGCCGCTCGCGTTCTTCGCGGTGTTCTTCGCCTACCCCGTCACCGCGATCGTCGGACGGGGCCTGCGGGACGGCGGACAGTGGCAGTTCGGCCGCCTCACCGCCGTCCTCGGCGACGGGGACGTCCTGCACGTCCTGTGGTTCACCCTCTGGCAGGCCGCCGCCTCCACCGGCCTCACCCTGCTCCTCGCCCTGCCCGGCGCCTACGTCTTCGCCCGCTTCGACTTCCCCGGCAAACAGCTGCTGCGCGCCGTCGTCGCGGTCCCGTTCGTACTGCCCACCGTCGTCGTCGGCGCCGCCTTCCTCGCGCTCGTCGGACGCGGTGGCCTCCTCGACGACCTGTGGGGCGTCCGCCTGGACACCTCTGTGTGGGCGATCCTGCTGGCCCATGTGTTCTTCAACTACGCCGTCGTCGTCCGCACCGTCGGCGGACTGTGGTCCCAGCTCGACCCGCGGCAGGAGGAGGCCGCCCGGGTCCTGGGCGCCGGGCGGTTCACGGCCTGGCGGCGGGTGACCCTGCCCGCGCTCGGGCCCGCCGTGGCCGCCGCCGCGCTGATGGTCTTCCTGTTCACCTTCACCTCCTTCGGCGTCGTCCAGATCCTCGGCGGCCCCGCCTTCTCCACCCTGGAGGTGGAGATCTACCGGCAGACCGCCGACTTCCTCGACCTGCCGACCGCCGCCGTCCTCACCCTCGTCCAGTTCGCGGCCGTGCTGACCCTGCTCGCCCTGCACGCCAGGACCGTCCGCCGCAGGGAGACCACCCTGCGGCTGGTGGACGCGGCGACCACCGCCCGCCGCCCGCGCGGCGGTGGCCAGTGGGCGCTGGTCGGCTCCGTCGTCGCCGTGATCGCCGTCCTCCTCGTCCTGCCGCTGCTCGTCCTCGTCGAGCGGTCCTTCGCCGGGCCCGGCGGCCACGGCCTGCGGTACTACGAGACCCTGGGCTCCACGTCCCCCGGCGGCACCTTCACCGTCGCCCCCCTGGAGGCCCTGGGGAACTCGCTCACCTACGCGGCCGCCGCCACCGCGATCGCGCTGCTGGTGGGCGGACTGGCGGCGGCCGCCCTCACCCGCCGGGGCGGACGCCTCGTCCGCGGCCTCGACGCTCTGCTGATGCTGCCCCTCGGGGTCTCCGCCGTCACCGTCGGCTTCGGGTTCCTCATCACCCTCGACAGGCCGCCGCTGGACCTGCGCTCCTCCTGGTGGCTCGTCCCGCTCGCCCAGGCACTGGTGGGGGTGCCGTTCGTGGTGCGGACGATGCTGCCCGTGCTGCGTGCCGTGGACGGACGGCTGCGGGAGGCCGCCGCCGTCCTGGGCGCCTCACCGTGGCGGGTGTGGCGCGAGGTGGACCTGCCGATGGTGCGCCGCGCCCTGCTGATCGCCGCCGGCTTCGCCTTCGCCGTCTCCCTCGGCGAGTTCGGCGCCACGGTCTTCATCGCCCGGCCCGACCACCCCACCCTCCCGGTCGCCGTCGCCCGCCTCCTCGGACGCGCCGGCGAACTCAACTACGGGCAGGCGATGGCCCTGTCCACCCTCCTGATGGTGGTGTGCGCCGGGGCGCTGCTCGCCCTGGAACGCCTCCGCGCCGACCCCTCCGGGGAGTTCTAGATGACGGACCGTACCGAGACCACCCCGCCCCTGCTGCGGCTGGACGGCGTGACCGTCCGCTTCGGCGACGGCGCGCCGCCCGCCCTCGACGCGGTGGACCTCGACGTCGCCGCCCACGAGACCGTCTGCGTCCTGGGACCCAGCGGCAGCGGGAAGTCCACCCTCCTCCGGGTGGTGGCCGGTCTCCGGCACACCGACGCGGGACGGGTGCTGCTGGAGGGACGGGATCAGACACATGTGCCCACGCACCGGCGCGGCGTCGGCCTGATGTTCCAGGACCACCAGCTCTTCCCCCAGCGCGATGTCGCCGGGAACGTCGCCTTCGGCCCGCGGATGCGCGGCGCCCGCCGCGCCGAGACCGACCGCACCGTCACCGAACTGCTCGCACTCGTCGGACTGCCCGGCGCGGGACCCCGCGCCGTCGCCTCCCTCTCCGGCGGCGAGCAGCAACGCGTCGCCCTGGCCCGCGCCCTCGCCCCCAGCCCCCGGCTGCTGATGCTGGACGAACCCCTCGGCCAGCTCGACCGCGGCCTGCGCGAACGCCTCGTCGGCGAACTGCGGCAACTCTTTTGCACCCTGGGCACCACCGTCCTCGCCGTCACCCACGACCAGGGCGAGGCATTCGCCCTCGCCGACCGGGTCGTGGTCATGCGCGACGGACGGATCGCCCAGACCGGCACCCCCCTGGAGGTCTGGGAACGCCCCGCGAGCACCTTCGTCGCCCGCTTCCTCGGCTTCGACAACATCGTCCCGGCGACCGTACGGGGCGCCGCCGCCGACACCCCCTGGGGCAAGATCCCCGTCCCGGACACCACCCCCGACGGCACCCGCCGCCTCCTCGTCCGCCCCGCCGGCGTCCACCTCACCCCCGCCGACCAGGGCCTGCCGTGCACGGTCACCACCCGCACCTTCCGCGGCACCCACGTGGCCCTCACCCTCCGTCCCGAGGACGCCCCGCCACTGGAGGCGGCCTGCGCCCTGCGCGACGCCCCGGAACCGGGGACACGGGTGGGGGTCCGCTTCGCGGAGGGGGAGGTTGTGGTGTTGCCGGACGGGGACGAGAACGGGAACGGCAGGACGCGCCGCTAGGACGCGACCCTGTCCCGGGTCGGTGCGGCCTCCGTCGGGGCCTCCCCGGGGGCCTCGCCCTCCGGAGAGCCGAACCAGGCCACCGCGACGGCGCCCGCGACGGCCAGGACGAAGCCGGCGACGGCCATCCAGGCCAGGCCGGGGCGGGAGGAGTCGCCGAGCCAGAGGACGCCGAGGATGCCGGGGACCACGGTCTCGCCGACGACGAGGGCGGCCGTGGCGCCGTTCACCGAGCCGATCTGGAGGGCCACGGTGTGCAGGTACATGCCGCCGATGCCCGCCACCAGGACCGCGTAGAGCGCGGGGTCGCCGAGGAGGACGGGGAGGCGGAAGGGGTCCACGCCGTCCAGGACGCGGACGCCGACGCCCAGGGCGCCGAAGCCGAGGCCGGAGAGCAGGCCGGCGAGGATCGCGGCACGTCCGCCGAGCAGGCGTACGGCCACCGTGCCGAGGACGATCAGCAGGACCGAGGCGGCCAGCAGCCACCAGTGGGCGGTGCGGGAGGTGTCGCCGCCGCCCTCGTGGCCCGAGGCGGTGGCCAGCAGGACGAGGGCCGAGCACACCACGCCGATGGACGTCCACTCGGCGCGGGAGAGGCGGATGCCGAGCAGCTTGATGCTCAGTACCGCGGTGATCACGAGGTTGGCGCTGATCACCGTCTGGGACAGGAAGAGGGGCAGCAGCCGCGCGGCCAGCGCGCCGAGCGCGAAGCCTATGACGTCCAGCACCGTGCCGACCATGAACTCCCAGGTCACGGCGGCCTTCGCGGTGGAGGCGAGGCTGGGTCCGCCGTGCTGGGTGACCCCCGCCGAGGGGGAGACGGCCGCCTCCCGGCGGGCGGACTTCCGGGAGCCGACCGCCTGGAGGACCGAACCCGTGCCGTAGCAGACCGACGCCGCCACGGCCGTCAGAAGGCCGATGATCACCGAAAAGCTCCGTTCGCCGCCGCGCGCCGTACCACCGGCGTCGTCCGGGAGTGCAGACGTGAAACGGGGGGACGGAGGTTGCCTCGGCGGACGAACCGGTTCCGGTGGCTCAGCTCACCAGGGGCGCGGTGGCGAGCGCGGCGACGACCCAGGTCAGCGGGGTGACCACCAGCAGCAGCGCCAGGGCCCGCAGCCCCGCGGCCCGGCGTGGCACCGAGGCGGGGGCGCCGAGCCGGCGCAGCGCGGCCGTCATCGGCGCACGGCCCGACCGGGCCTCCACCGCGGCCGCGAGGACGCTCGCCAGCGCGCAGGCCACGACGATGGTGACCCCGACGGCCGTCAGCGGGCCGAACGGCTGGAACGGCGCGGAGCGGGAGACCGCCGCCGCGGCGTACGCGCCCGACGCCACCGCGCACAGCACCCCGAGCGGACGGCCCAGATGCCCCGACTCCTCCTGGAGCACCCGCCCCGCCAGCAGCCGGAGCCCGCCGGCCTGCCGGGAGCCGAGCAGCCGCCCGCTCAGATGCACAAGGCCGGGCCCGGTCAGCGCGAGCCCGAGGGCCGACAGCGCCCAGCCCGCCAGCACCCCCGGCGGAGATCGGAAGAGCGTC
>NZ_JCANQV010000038.1:0-28744 GCF_059553635.1 Candidatus Streptomyces philanthi | reverse complement strand
GCACAGCGCCGTGCCGGGCACCGCGCGCAGCTCCTCGTCGAGGGTGCGGGCGCGCAGTGCGAACGTCCAGGAGTCGACGTCGGCGGCCAGATGGGCGAAGCGGCGGTGGCCGAACGCCAGGAGATGGGCGGCGACCTGGCGGGTGCCGTCCGCGATGTCGAGATTGACGGTGGCCGCCGCCCGGTGGTCGTCGGGGTCGTTGTCCAGCATGACGAGGGGGAGCCCGGTTTCCCGCAGGGCGGCGAGGGCGTCGACCGCCATGGAGGAGGCGATCACGCCGTCCAGGCTGGCGCGCGCCGAGCCGAAGGGGTCGCGGGCCGGGCCGACGCCCTCGGGGGAGGGATAGAGCACCACGCCGAAGCCGTGGTCGGCGGCGGCGCGGGCGGCGCCGGTGTGCACCCGGGCGAAGAACTCCGTGGTGAGTGCGGGGACGACGAGCAGGGCGGTGCGGGTGCGGCCCATGCGCAGGCTGCGGGCGGCGAGATTGGGCCGGTAGTCCAGGTCGCGGGCGGCGGCGCGGACCGCCTCGGCCCGCCGGGCGGAGACCCGGCCGCGCCATTTGCCGGCCAGCACCAGCGAGACGGCGGCCTGCGAGACCCCGGCGGCGCGCGCCACGTCCCGGCTGGTGACGCGGCTGCCCCCGGGCCTCGGTGCCGGGCCGGCGTCCGGTGCCACGGCGTCGTCACTGGTCACCTGGGTATGCCTCCTGGCCGGGACCGGCTGCTGCGGATGGACCGCACGATGACGCCATGATACGTATAACGGCTCTACGTTATACGTATTCAGTCCGGGCCGGTCCGGACGGAGAGGGGACGGCATGGCCGCCGGATACGCGGAACTCCTCGGTACCCGCCACGCGGCCAGGCTGCTGGCCGGGACCCTCGTCGGCAGACTCCCCAACGCCACCGCGGCGCTCGCGATCGTCCTCTTCGTCCGCTCCCAGGGCGGCAGCTACGCCCTCGCCGGAGCGCTCTCCGCCGTCTACGGCATCTGCAACGCCGTCGGCCAGCCGCTCCTCGGCCGCGCCGTCGACCTCTACGGACAGCCCCGCGTCATGCTGCCCGCCTCGGTCGTCTCCGCCCTCGGCATGGCCCTGCTCACCGTCACCGGCATCGACCCGCTGCCGCTCGCCTACGCCGCGATGGTCGTCGCCGGCCTGTTCACCCCGCCCCTGGAGGGCGGCCTGCGGGCCCTGTGGCCCGGGGTGCTGCGCCGGCCGGACCAGGTGCACGCGGCGTACGCGCTGGACGCCGTGGCCCAGGAGGTGATGTTCGCGGTGGGTCCGCTGCTGGTGACGCTGTGCGTCGCCGCCTGGTCCGAGCGGGTGGCGCTGCTGGTCATCAACGTCCTCGGCGTCCTGGGCGCCCTCTCCGTCGTCGTCTCCCCGCCGTCCCGGCGGTGGCGCAGTGCCCCGCGCGAGGCGCACTGGCTGGGCGCGCTGCGCTCGCCCGGGCTGCTGGTGCTGATCGGGTCGTTCTTCTTCGTCGGCCTGGCGCTCGGCTCCATCGCGGTCGCCGCCGTCGCCTACGCCGACGAGCACGGCGGCGGCATGGTCTCCAGCTGGCTGCTGTCCGCCCTCGGCGCCGGGGCCCTGGCCGGCGGCATCGTCTACGGGGCGCGCGAGTGGCCGGGACGGCCCGAGAGCCGCCTCCGGCTGCTGGTCGCCCTGCTCGCACTGGGCTACCTGCCGCTCTTCCTCACGCCCGGCGTGGCCGGGATGACGGCGCTGACCGGCCTCGCCGGGGTGTTTCTCGCACCCGCGCTGGCCTGCGCGTTCGTCGTCGTCGACCGGCACGCCCCCAACGGGACGGTGACGGAGGCGTTTTCCTGGCTGGTAACGACCTTCGGCGTCGGATCGGCGGTCGGGGCGTCGGTGGTGGGCCCCGCGGTGGAGCGCGGTGGGTCGGCCGCCGGGTTCGCGGTGGCGGGCGCCGGCGGGGTCACCGCGGTGCTCGTCCTGGTGGTGACGCGGCGCTTCCTGGGGGAGCCCGCGCGGCGTACGGACCCTGCCCGCACGGCGGAAAATGATCGGAACGGAGCTGTCGAACCCGGTTTCAGAGCACGCCATCAGGCGTAATGTTCAGTCATGGACCGCCGCATTTTCGGGCTGGAGAACGAGTACGGCGTCACATGCACGTTCAGGGGACAGCGCCGGCTGTCTCCCGACGAAGTGGCGCGGTACCTCTTCCGCCGCGTTGTGTCATGGGGCCGCAGCAGCAATGTCTTCCTGCGGAACGGCGCCCGTCTCTACCTCGATGTGGGATCGCACCCGGAATACGCGACACCCGAGTGCGACAACGTGACCGAACTGGTCACCCACGACAAGGCCGGGGAGCGCATTCTCGAAGGGCTGCTCGTCGACGCGGAACGCCGCCTGCACGAGGAGGGAATCGCGGGCGACGTCTATCTTTTCAAGAACAACACCGACTCGGCGGGCAACTCCTACGGCTGCCACGAGAACTATCTCGTGGCCCGGCACGGCGAGTTCTCCCGGCTCGCGGACATCCTCATCCCCTTCCTCGTCACCCGCCAACTGCTGTGCGGAGCGGGAAAGGTCCTCCAGACCCCGCGCGGCGCCGTCTACTGCGTCAGCCAGCGCGCGGAGCACATCTGGGAGGGCGTCTCCTCCGCCACCACCCGTTCCCGTCCGATCATCAACACCCGCGACGAACCCCACGCGGACGCCGAGCGCTACCGCCGCCTCCACGTGATCGTCGGCGACTCCAACATGTCCGAGACCACCATGCTGCTCAAGGTGGGCGCCACGGACCTGGTCCTGCGGATGATCGAAGCGGGCACGGTCATGCGCGACCTGACGCTGGAGAACCCGATCCGCGCGATCCGCGAGGTCAGCCACGACACCACCGGCCGGCGCAAGGTCCGGCTCGCCAGCGGACGCGAGGCGTCCGCCCTGGAGGTGCAGCAGGAATACTTCGACAAGGCCCTCGATTTCTGCGACCGCCGGGGAATCCGCACCGGCACCGTCGAACGCGTCCTGGAATTGTGGGGCCGCACCCTCGAAGCCGTCCGGGAACAGGAACTCGACCGCATCGCGACCGAGATCGACTGGGTGATGAAGTATCAGCTCCTCGACCGGTACCGCGCCAAGCACAACATCACCATGTCGCATCCGCGCGTCGCGCAGATAGACCTCGCCTATCACGACATCCACCGCCGCCGGGGCCTTTACTACCTCCTGGAGCGGAAGGGGCAGGCCGCGCGGGTCTGCGACGACGTGAAGATCTTCGAGGGAAAGTCGGTGCCGCCCCAGACCACCCGCGCCCGGCTGCGCGGCGATTTCATCCGCCGGGCCCAGGAACAACGCCGCGATTTCACGGTCGACTGGGTCCACCTCAAACTCAACGATCAGGCCCAGCGCACCGTCCTGTGCAAGGACCCGTTCCGTGCCGTGGACGACAGGGTGGAAAAGCTGATCGCCGGAATGTGATCCCTCCCCGGTACGCCGGAAAAGGGGACGGAATACCTCCGTCGCGCCCCGCGCGCCCGACTCTTTCGAGTGGCGTGCGCGGGGCGCGAGGCGTGGGTGAGCACCTGATGACAGCGGGCGACGTCATGATCCCCGGACGCACGGACCCCGTCACCGGCGCCCGGCGTGGTTAAAGTGGCAAGGTCCGTTCAGCACCCATCGCAGCCCGTCTTGAGGGATATCCGTGCGCCGACGCCGAATCGCAGCCCTGTTCGCCGTACCCCTGCTTCTCGTCTCCGCAGCGGCCTGCGGCACCGAGAAATCACCGACGCCCGGCGCGCTGCCGGCGGTGAGCGGACAGGACGGCGCCAAGCCCAAGGTCGCCAAGGGCGAGGGCGACCCGCCCAAGAAGCTTGAGGTCAAGGTCCTCAAGAAGGGCGACGGCGCGGAGGTCAAGAAGGGCGACGCCCTCAACGCCCACTACCTCGGCCAGACCTGGCAGGGCACGGGCTTCGACAGCAGCTGGGACCGCGGCGGCCCGTCCACCTTCGAGATCGGCACCGGCAAGGTCATCAAGGGCTGGGACGAGGGTCTGGTCGGCCAGCGGCTCGGCAGCCGCGTCGAGCTGGTGATCCCCCCGGACAAGGGCTACGGCGCGCAGGCACAGCAGAACATCCCGGCCAACTCCACCCTGGTCTTCGTCGTCGACCTCAAGAAGGTCCTCCCGTCCAAGATCGACGGCAAGCCGGTCGCCCAGGACAACATCTCGCTGCCCCGCGTCGGCGACGAGATCGACGGCAAGGCCCCCAAGATCACCCTCCCCAAGGGCAAGGCCGCGCCCAAGGAGATCACCAGCGCGACGATCCTCCAGGGCAACGGCGACACCGTCGGCGAGAAGAGCACGGTGCGCGCCAGCTACACCCTCGTGACGTGGAAGGACGGCAAGGTCGTCGCCGATACCTGGGCGCCGGGCCAGCCCGGGGCCCAGGACGTCCCGGTCGGGCAGCTGCCCGGCTGGAAGGAGGGCCTCAAGGGCAAGAAGGCCGGCAGCCGGGTGCTGATCGTGGTGCCCAAGAGCAAGCTCACCCCCGACCAGCAGAAGCAGATCGACTCCGATCTCGTGTTCTCCGTGGACGTCCTCGCCGTGCAGTGATCCGCGTCTGCCAGACTGTTGCGGCACTCGCACACGATTCGTACGTAGGAGCACATCCGTGAGCATCGACAAGCCCGAGATCGATTTCCCCGAGGGCCCGGCTCCCACCGAGCTGGAGATCGTGGACCTGTGGGAGGGCGACGGGCCGGTCGCCAAGGCCGGGGACACGGTCTCCGTCCACTACGTCGGTGTCTCCTTCAGCACCGGTGAGGAGTTCGACGCGAGCTGGAACCGCGGCAAGCCGCTCCAGTTCCAGCTCGGCGTCGGCCAGGTCATCCCTGGTTGGGACAAGGGCGTGCAGGGCATGAAGGTCGGCGGGCGCCGCCGGCTGACCATCCCGGCGCACCTCGCGTACGGCGAGCGCGGCGCCGGCGGCGGCCGCATCGCCCCCAACGAGACGCTGATCTTCGTCTGCGACCTGGTATCCGTCTGAGACCCGGCGCCGAACGGTGAGGGCCCGTGCCACGCGGCACGGGCCCTCACCGCGTCCGGCCGCCCCGTGGGCCCGGCTTTTGCCCGAAGCCCCCCGGGCGGTACGGTCATCGGTCGGGAGTTCAAGGAGAAGGGGCGCCGATGGCGATTGCCAAGGCCGAGCGGCTGATGAACCTGGCGCTGTGCCTGCTGGGAACGCGTCGCCCGCTGACCAAGCGCGAGCTGCGGTCGTCGATCGAGGCTTACGTCGAGGCCTTTGGGCCGGGAAACGCTGTGGCCTTTGGGCCGGGAAACGCTGTGGCCTTTGGGCCGGGAAACGCTGTGGCCTTTGGGCCGGGAAACGCTGCGGCCTCCGGACCGGGAAACGGCAGCGCAACGGCCTCCGGAACGCCCCGCCCCGCCCTCGGCAGTGACGAGTCCTTCAACCGCATGTTCGAGCGGGACAAGGACGACCTGCGCGAGCTGGGCCTGGTCATCGAGACCGTCGACGGACTGGACGGCGAGACCGGCTATCTCGCCCGCCGCGACAGCAACCGCCTGCCCCCGATCACCCTGGACGCCGAGGAGGCCGCCGCCCTCGGGCTGGCCGCCAAGATCTGGCAGCAGGCCCGCCTGGCCGGCGCCGCCAGCGGCGCGCTCCAGAAGCTGCGCGCGGCCGGGATGCCGCTGGCCGGGGACGGCACGGACATGGACGCCGGGCAGCCGCAGAGCGCCCTCGAACCCCGCATCCCCGCCCACGAGGCCGCCTTCGAACCGCTGATGCTGGCCTGCCGCGACCGCCGCCCCGTCGTCTTCGACTACCGCAAGTCCAACGCCGCCCGCCCCGAGCGGCGCCAGGTCGAGCCCTGGGTCCTGGAGTGCTGGCGCGGCCACTGGTACCTCGCCGGATGGGACCGCGACCGGCAGGCCGAACGCGTCTTCCGGCTCTCCCGCATCACCGGCAAGGTCCGCTCCCGCCAGGGCGCGTTCACCGCGCCCGTACCCGATCACGTCACCGTCCGCGCGACCGTCGAACGCTGGGCCGGCGAGACCGCCACCGGCACGGCCCGGATCAGGCTGCGCGCCGGGCACGGCTACCCGCTGCGCGCCCGCGCCCTGACCGTGCGCGCGCTCGGCGACGGCTGGGACGAACTGGAGATCCCCAACGGGCACGGCCTCGACGCCTGGCTGGTCGAGTTCGGGCCGGACGTGGTGGTGCTGGAACCCGCAGAACTGCGGGCCGACGTGGTGGACCGGCTGCGCGCCGTGGCCAAGGGCTGAGGGGACACACAACCATGGCGACCAACGCGATCGACCAGACCCGCCGGATGCTGTCCCTGGTGACCTACCTCCGCGAGCGCCCCGGCGCCCGCGTCAGCGACGTCGCCCGCGCCTTCGGCATCACCGAGGACGAGCTGATCGCCGACCTCAACGTCCTGCCGATGTGCGGGACGAGCTTCCGCGGCGGCGACCTCCTCGACATCGACACCGACGGCGACCGCATCTGGTGGCACAACCCCGACGACGTCGCCGAGCCGCTGCGGCTCGCCGCCGACGAGGCCACCGCGCTGCTCGTCGCGGCCCGCGCCGTCGCCACCCTCCCCGGGCTGCGCGAGGGCGACCGGCAGGCGCTGCTGCGGGCCACCGCCAAGCTGGAGGCGGCCGCCGGCGAGGCGGCGGGCGCCAGCTCCCGGCTGTCGGTGACCTTCGAGTCCGAGGGCGGCGTCTTCGCCGACGTGGACCGCGCCATCGCCGAACGGCGTCGGCTGTGGCTGCGCTACTACTCCCCGGCCCGCGACGAGCTGACCGAACGCGAGGTCGACCCGATCCGGCTGTTCGCCGTCGGCCACACCTACATGGAGGCGTGGTGCCGGCTCTCCGAGGCCCGGCGCACCTTCCGCCTCGACCGGGTCGCCGAGATCAAGCTGCTCGACGCGCCCGCCGACCCGCCTCCCGTCGAACTCCGCGACCTGTCGGAGGGCCTGGTCCAGCCCGCGGCCGAGGACCCCGAGGTCGTCGTCGAGGTCGGCCCCGGCGGACGCTGGGTCGCCGAGTACTACCCGCACGACAGCGCGGAGGAGCGCCCCGACGGCGGGCTGCGCATCACCCTGCGCACCCCGGACCCGGCCTCGCTGCGGCGGCTGGCGCTGCGGCTGGGGCAGGACGGAAGGATCACCGCGCCGCCGGCGCTGGCCGAGAGCGCGCGGCAGGCGGCCGCGCAGGCGCTCACGGCGTACGGCGAGTGAGCGGGGCGGACGGCCCACCGTACGGAGGAGGCAGCGAAGGATGACGACCACGACGGCGACCGGCACCCTGGCACCCCCCGCCCCGCATGTGTTCTTCAAGGCGGCCTGTCCCGACTGCCGCGGCCGCTTCGAGCTCGCCTCGGACGCCTTCCGGCTGGCGATCGGCGCGTCCCGCCGCACCACCTTCTACTCCTTCACCTGCCCCGACTGCGGCCGCTCCGTCCGCAAACCGGCCGGCGAGCGGATCGTGGAACTGCTCACCGACGGCGGGGTACGCACCCTGCGCCTGCACCTCGGCTGATCCCGGCCACATCGCCGGGCCCGTGCGGAGGCGGCCGTTCCCGGGGGAGGGGCCCGCCGTCCGGCCCGTTAGGCTCGTCCCATGCTCTGGCCCATGATCGCTGTCGCCCTCGGCTTCCTCGGCATCGCCGTGCTCGGCGTCCTCGCCGTCCGCGTCTTCGCCGAGGTACGGCGCCTGTCCCGCCAGGTGGCGGTGGCGTCCGACCGCATCCAGAGGGCGGCCGATGACTTCGAGCGGGCGGCCGTCCCGCTCGCCTCGCGGCTGCACGACGCCGGCCGGGACCGGTCCCCGGCGGCGGGAGCATGAGACAGGCCACACGTGTGACGGGCCCGACCCCGCCCCGCGGGACGGCCGTGACGTCGTACGGGGGCGGTAGGCTGTCCGGAAGTGCCGGTGGACGAGGTGCGGCGGGTTGCCGGTAGTGCGCACAGGGGTTGCCGGGCGTTCACCCGTGGGCGTTACGATCGCTGGAAGTTCGGCGGGCGGACGGATGTCCGGCCACGTCAGGTAGTCACTCCCCAACCGCCTCGGTGAGAAGGTAAACGCTTATGTTCGGCAGAATCGGTGCTCCCGAGATCATTCTCATTCTCGTCGTCGTCTTCCTGCTGTTCGGCGCCAAGAAGCTTCCCGACATGGCCCGCTCGCTCGGCAAGTCCGCCCGCATCCTCAAGAGCGAGGCGAAGGCGATGAAGTCGGAGGGGGGCCAGCAGCAGACGGCGCCCGCCGACCCGCCGAACCCCGACGCCCACGTCCGCACCATCAAGGCGGCGCCCGGTGATGTGAGCGCCTCGCGTCCGGTGACCGAGAACGACCACACCGCACAGCGCTGACCGAAGAGCGCCCGGGGCAGCGGCCGGGCCGCTGCCCGCCGCATGAGCCGCCGCCTGTCGCACGAGATGAGGACGTGGGTTGCCCGAGTCTGCCTCCAAGAAGAAAAAGGTGAAGGACCCCGAGGGGCGGATGCCTCTCGTGGAGCACCTGCGTGAGCTCCGCAACCGGCTCGCGAAGGGCATGCTCGCCGTCGTCCTCGCCACGATCGCCGCGGCCTTCTTCTACGAAGCGATCGTCAACTTCTTCACCAAGCCGGTGCTCCATTCCGTCGGCTGCGACGCGCTCTTCACCGAGCTCGCCAAGAAGGACAAGGGCGCACAGTGCGCCAAGATCGTGATGATGGACCTCCTCAGCCCCTTCACCCTGGTGCTGAAGGTCTCCCTCGTCTCCGGTCTCGTCCTGTCGTCGCCGGCCTGGCTCTACCAGCTGTGGGCCTTCCTCGCCCCCGGCCTGCACCGCAACGAGAAGAAGTACACGCTGAGCTTCGTCGCGGCGGGCTTCCCGCTGTTCGCGGCCGGCGGCTACTTCGCCTACCGGGTGCTGCCCACCACGGCGGAGGTCCTCATCGGCTTCACGCCGGCCGGCGTCGAGAACCTGCTCACGCTGGACAAACTGCTCGACCTGGTCGCGCGCATGGTCGTGGTGTTCGGCCTCTCCTTCGAGCTGCCGCTGGTGCTGGTGATGCTGAACTTCGCCGGGATCATCAGCGCCCGCCGCATGCTGGGCTGGTGGCGGGGGATGGTGATGGCCATCACCGTCTTCTCCGCGATCGCGACACCGAGCACCGACCCGCTGACCATGCTCATCCTGGCCTTCCCGATCGTCCTGCTGTACTTCGGCGCGGTCGGGATCGCCCTGGCCAACGACGCGCGGCGACGGCGGCGGCAGGAGGAGGGCCCGGCCGACGACGAGGCGTCCGAGCTCGACCTGACCCCCACGGACATCGGTGAGATCGAGTCGGTGTCCGCGCCGAAGGCGCTGCCGGAACAGAAGCGCGGGGACGACGACACCCGGCGCGGCGGCTTCGACGACGTCACCTGACGGACGTGACGGGCCGGCGCCGCCGAACCGGCCGGCCCGTGTGACGCCGAGGATCATGGAGAAGGGGGAGGCCCCGCGGGGTCTCCCCCTTCTCCATGGGCGCATCCGGTCGCGCAGGCCCCGGGGACGACCGGGAGCGGCGGGGAAGATCCGGTCGCTGTCGGAGGGGGCCGGTAGGCTCGTAAGCACGATGACCGAGGACATGTCCCCCGCCGAGCGCTACGCCGCCGCCAAGCAGCGCGCGGCCGAGCAGGCCACCGCACTCGCCCCCTTCCGGGAGATGTACGACTTCGCGCTGGACCCGTTCCAGATCGAGGCGTGCCAGGCCCTGGAGGCCGGCAAGGGCGTACTGGTCGCCGCTCCCACCGGATCCGGCAAGACGATCGTCGGCGAATTCGCCGTCCACCTGGCCCTGTCCCAGGGCCGCAAATGCTTCTACACCACGCCCATCAAGGCGCTGTCCAACCAGAAGTACCAGGACCTGGTGCGCCGTTACGGGGCCGAGAAGGTCGGCCTGCTGACCGGCGACAACAGCGTCAACGCCGAGGCCCCGGTGATCGTGATGACCACCGAGGTGCTGCGCAACATGCTCTACGCGGGCTCGCACGCGCTGATAGGCCTCGGCTATGTGGTGATGGACGAGGTGCACTACCTCTCCGACCGCTTCCGGGGCGCGGTCTGGGAAGAGGTGATCATCCACCTCCCGGACTCCGTCACCCTGGTGTCGCTGTCGGCGACGGTCTCCAACGCCGAGGAGTTCGGCGACTGGCTGGACACCGTCCGCGGCGACACCGCAGTGATCGTCTCCGAGCACCGTCCCGTACCGCTGTGGCAGCACGTCCTGGCCGGCCGGCGGATGTACGACCTCTTCGAGGAGCGGGACGCCGGCCGCGGCGGACGCCGCGAGGTCAACCCCGACCTGGAGCGGCTGGCGCGGATGGAGAACAGCCGGCCGACGTTCGGCCGGGACAAGCGGCGCGGCCGCACGATGCGCGAGGCCGACCGCGAGCGGGAGCGGCGTCAGCGCAGCCGGATCTGGACCCCGGGCCGGCCCGAGGTGATCGACCGCCTCGACAACGCGGGCCTGCTGCCCGCGATCACCTTCATCTTCAGCCGCGCCGGCTGCGAGGCCGCCGTCCAGCAGTGCCTGTACTCGGGGCTGCGGCTGAACGACGCGGAGGGCCGCGAGAAGGTGCGCCGGATCGTCGAGGCGCGCACGGCCGGCATCCCCGACGAAGACCTGCACGTCCTCGGCTACTTCGAGTGGCTGGAGGGACTGGAGCGCGGCATCGCGGCCCATCACGCGGGCATGCTGCCGACCTTCAAGGAGGTCGTCGAGGAACTCTTCGTCAAGGGCCTGGTCAAGGCGGTCTTCGCCACCGAGACGCTGGCGCTGGGCATCAACATGCCCGCGCGGTCGGTCGTCCTGGAGAAGCTCGTCAAGTGGAACGGCGAGCAGCACGCCGACATCACCCCCGGCGAGTACACCCAGCTCACCGGCCGGGCCGGACGCCGCGGCATCGATGTCGAGGGCCACGCGGTGGTGCTCTGGCAGCGCGGCATGGACCCGGGCGCGCTGGCCGGCCTCGCCGGGACGCGGACGTACCCGCTGCGCTCGTCCTTCAAGCCGTCGTACAACATGGCGGTCAACCTCGTCTCCCAGTTCGGCAGGCACCGCTCCCGGGAACTGCTGGAGATGTCCTTCGCCCAGTTCCAGGCCGACAGGTCGGTGGTCGGGATCTCGCGGCAGGTGCAGAAGAACGAGGGCGGCCTGGAGGGCTACCGCGCCTCGATGACCTGCCACCTCGGCGACTTCGAGGAGTACGCGCGGCTGCGGCGCGACCTCAAGGACCGCGAGACGGAACTCGCCAAGCAGGGCGCGGCGCAGCGCCGGGCCGAGGCCGCCGCCGCGCTGGAGAGGCTCCGGCCCGGCGACATCATCCATGTGCCGACCGGCAAGTACGCGGGGCTCGCCCTGGTGCTGGACCCGGGCATGCCGTCCGGGCGGACCGACCGGCACCGCGGCATCGAGGCGCAGGACGGCCCCCGGCCGCTGGTGCTGACCGCCGAGCGGCAGGTCAAGCGGCTGGCGTCGATGGACTTCCCGGTGCCGGTGGAGCCGCTGGAGCGGATGCGCGTCCCGAAGTCCTTCAACGCCCGCAGCCCGCAGTCCCGCCGCGACCTGGCGTCCGCGCTGCGGACGAAGGCCGGGCACCTCGTCCCGTCCCGCCGCCGCAAGCAGCGTTCCGCTGCGGTCGACGACCGGGACATCGCCCGGCTGCGGGCCGCGATCCGCGCGCACCCCTGCCACGGCTGCGACGAGCGCGAGGACCACGCCCGCTGGGCCGAGCGGTACCACCGGCTGCTGCGCGACACCCGCCAGCTGGAGCGCCGTATCGAGGGGCGTACGAACACCATCGCCCGCACCTTCGACCGTATCTGCGCGCTCCTGACCGAACTGGACTACCTCGAAGGGGACACGGTCACCGAGGAGGGCCGCAGGCTGGCCCGGCTCTACGGCGAACTGGACCTGCTGGCCAGCGAGTGCCTGCGGGACGGCATCTGGGAGGGGCTGGGCGCCGCGGAGCTCGCGGCCTGTGTGTCCGCGCTGGTCTACGAGGCACGCCAGACCGACGACGCGGTGGCGCCGAAGCTGCCGGCCGGGCCGGCCCGGGACGCCCTCGCCGACATGGTGCGCATCTGGGGGCGGTTGGACGCCCTGGAGGAGAGCCACCGCATCCACCAGGCGGAGGGCGTCGGCCAGCGCGAACCCGACCTCGGCTTCGCCTGGGCCGCCTACCGCTGGGCGTCCGGCGCGGGCCTGGACGAGGTGCTGGCGGATTCGGAGATGCCGGCCGGTGACTTCGTCCGCTGGTGCAAGCAGCTGATCGACATCCTCGGCCAGATCGCGGTGGCGGCCCCGCCCGGCGGCACGGTCGCGAAGGCGGCCCGCAAGGCCGTGGACGGCGTACGACGCGGCGTCGTCGCGTACTCGTCGGTGGGCTGACCGCGTGTCACGGTGCCCCGTCCCGGGAAGGGGCGGGGCACCGGTCCCTCAGGGCGCCACGGTGACGTGCCCGGCCGTGCGCCGCGCGTCGCGCGCGGCGACCTCCGCGCGCACGAGCGGGATGACATGGCGGCCGAAGTCGACCGCGTCGTCGAGCAGGTCGTAGCCGCGGGCGGAGAAGACGCGGACGCCCAGGTCGTAGTAGTCGAGCAGGGCGCGGGCGACGGTCTCCGGCGTACCGACCAGGGCGGTGGAGTTCCCGGCGCCGCCGGTCGCGGCGGCGGGCGGCGTCCACAGCGCCCGGTCGTGCAGCTCCCCCTCCGCGGCGATGTCGAGCAGCCGCTGCGAGCCGGTGTTCTCCGGGGGTCGGCGGCCGGGCGGCCCGGCGGAGCGCAGGCGGCGGATGCGTTCCAGGGTGCGGTGGGCCTTCTCCCAGGCCCGTTCCTCGGTGGGGGCGATGACCGGCCGGAACGCGACCTGGATCGCGGGCGCGCCGGAGCGGCCGGCCGCCCGTGCCGCCGCGTGGACGGAGGCGATCTGCTCGGCGGTCCGCGCCAGGGGCTCGCCCCACAGGCAGTAGATGTCCGCCTCGGCGCCGCCCGCCGCGTAGGCCGCCGGTGACGAGCCGCCGAACGACACCTTCGGGCAGGGCCGCTGGACGGGGAAGGTGTCCGAAACGAAGTCGTGGAAGCGGTAGTGGGCGCCCTCGTGGTCGAACGGGACGCGGCTGGTCCAGACCCTCCTGACGATCCGGATGTACTCGCGGGTGCGCGCGTAGCGGGCGTCCTTGCCGAGGGTGTCGCCCTCGCGGCGCTGTTCGTGGTCGTTGCCGCCGGTGATGAAGTGCACCGTCAGCCGCCCGTCGCTGATCCGGTCCAGGGTCGCGAAGCCCTTGGCGGCGTAGGTGGGGAACGAGACGTTGGGGCGGTGGGCGACCAGCAGCTGAAGCGTTTCCGTGCGGGCGGCGATGTACGCGGCGGCCAGCGACGGGTCGGGGGAGCCGGAGCCGTAGGCGAACAGGACACGGTCCCAGCCGTTGTCCTCGTGGGCCCGGGCGAGGCGGAGGGCGTAGTCCTTGTCGAAGGACGCCCCGGAGCGGGGGATCACCTCGGAACCGTCGTGGGTGGCGGCGATGCCCAGGAATTCGACAGGCATGGGTGCGGCCTCGTCTTCTCGTCGTCGAGCGGGCGTACGGCGGCGCGTACGGAAGGGCTGAGGAGAATTCAGCGACGACAGCGGGCCGACCCGGACCGCACACGAACGCGGTCCCTGCGGAGGCGGGCGGCCGGGTGTCGTTGAGGACGCATGGCGACAGTGGTACATGCCCCGGAATCGTCCGTCAACCGCGCTCATCACCACGGCCGAAAAGGGTGACCTGGCGTCATGTGACGGACGGGAGGGAGCGGATTCCGGGGCGGGGAGGTGGCCGGAAACAGACCCGGGGCGGGGCGTGTGCGGAGTGACCGCCGTGCCCGCGGCCCGGCGCTCACCCCGCCCCGCGGGTCAGGAGGCGGCGGCCGGTGAGACGGTCTCCTGCTCGGCCTCGACCTGCTGGTTCCACTCGCGCTTGGACGCCTGCCAGCCGTCCTCGTCGTGGCCCCGGCGCCAGTAGCCGGAGATGGACAGCGCCTCGCGCGGCACCTCGCGCTCGACGCGCAGCAGCCGCCGCAGCTCCTTGACGAAGCCCGCCTCGCCGTGCACGAACGCCTGCGCCCGGCCGCCGGGGAACTCCAGGCCGCGCACCGCGGCGACCAGCTCACGGCCGACGGGGGCGCCGCCGCGGTAGAGCCAGGTGATCCGGGCACCGTCGGGGGCCGTCAGCTCCTGGCGGTCCTCGGGGCCCGCCACCTCGATGAACGCGTGCACCGGCACGCCCGCGGGCATCCGCTCCAGCGAGGCCGCGATGGCCGGCAGCGCGCTCTCGTCGCCCGCGAGCAGGTGCCAGTCGGCGTCGTCCCGCGGGACGTAGGCGCCGCCCGGCCCCAGGAAGCGGATCGTTTCACCGGGCCGTACGGCGCCCGCCCACGGGCCGGCCAGGCCCTCGTCGCCGTGCACCACGAAGTCCACGGTCAGCTCGCGTGCCGCGGCGTCCCAGGCGCGCACGGTGTACGTCCGGGTCCGGGGCCACTTCTCGCGCGGCATCTCGGCGCGGATCTGCGCGATGTCGAACGGCTCGGGGTAGGCGACGCCGGGCACCGGGAAGAGCAGCTTGACGTAGTGGTCGGTGAAGGCGCCCGCGTCGAAGGCCGCGAGTCCGGCGCCGCCCAGCACCACCCGCATCATGTGCGGGGTGATGCGCTCGGTGCGCAGGACCTCGGCGTGGTGCATGGCGGGCTTCTTGCGGACGGGTCGGTCTGCTGTCACGGCGGTCTCCCCTGACGCGTGAACGGTTAGGTTTACCTAACCTAACAGCTCACCTCCCCAATGTGTCGACCAGCCGTTCCAGTGAACCGCCCAGACCCCAGCGCGCGGCCAGCGCCGCCAGCGCCCCCGGATCGGCGGGCGCGGAGGGCAGCGCCCGCTCCAGCGGCGGCACGGGGACGTCGTCGGCCACCCGGACGACCTTGGGGGCGACCGCGAGGTACGCCCGCGCCTCGGTGATCCGGCGGCGCTGCGCCGGCGTCATCGCCGAGGCCGGGTCGTCGGCCGCCGCCTGGATGCCGGCGAGGTCGCCGTAGGAGGCCAGCAGCTTGGCGGCGGTCTTCTCGCCGATGCCCGGCACGCCCGGCAGCCCGTCGCTCGGGTCGCCGCGCAGCAGCGCCAGATCGGCGTACCCGGGACCGTCCACGCCGTACTTCTCGCGCAGCAGCGCCTCGTCCGTCACCTGGAGGGTGCCCACGCCCTTGACCGGGTACAGCACGCGGACGCCGCGCCGGTCGTCGACGAGCTGGAAGAGGTCACGGTCGCCGGTGACGATGTCGACCGGCCCCTCAGCGCGTCCGGTCAGGGTGCCGATGACGTCGTCGGCCTCGTATCCGGCCACTCCGGCGCGGGCGATGCCGAGCGCGTCGAGGACCTGCTCGATCACCGGGACCTGCGGGGAGAGGGTGTCGGGGACCTCCTCCACGTCCGGCGACCCCCCGGGCGTCTCCTCGGCGACCCGGTGCGCCTTGTAGGAGGGGATCAGCTCGACGCGCCAGCCGGGGCGCCAGTCGGCGTCCATGCAGGCGACCAGGTCGTCGGGGTGGTGGTCCTGGACGAGGCGGGCGATGAAGTCCAGCAGCCCGCGCACCGCGTTCACCGGGGTCCCGTCGGGGGCCCGCACCGTGTCGGGGACGCCGAAGTAGGCGCGGAAGTAGAGCGAGGCGGTGTCGAGGAGCATCAGGCGTCGAGTCACACCCCGCATGATGCCGCATGGCTCAAACACGCCCTCGATGTGAGGTGGGTCACCGAAAGGTTTGCGCCTTTCGAGCCCGGGCAGGCGCGCAGACGGAGCGGAACCGGTCGGTTTTCGCATTTCCACTGGTAAAGGCGGGCCGATCCCGCCCCGCTCCACGACCTGTCTACGGGGGTGGCAGGTCGTTTTCTCGTGCAACAAGAGAGGTGTATGTGGCCAGGCTGCAAGCCGAACACGTCTACAAGGTGTTCGGAAGACGACCCGAGGAAGGGGTGCGCAGGCTTGAGGCCGGCGCGACCCGGGACGAGCTGCGCGCCGAGGGCACGACCGCCGCGGTGATCGACGCGTCGATCGAGGTCGACGAGGGCCAGATCTTCGTCGTCATGGGCCTGTCCGGGTCCGGCAAGTCCACCCTGCTGCGGACCCTCAACGGTCTGCTGGAGCCGACCTCGGGAACCGTCAGCTTCGACGGCCAGGACCTGACCTCGCTCAGCCCCAAGGACCTCCGCAGGGTCCGCTCCGAGAAGATCTCCATGGTCTTCCAGCACTTCGCGCTGTTCCCGCACCGCAGCGTGCTGGAGAACGCCGCCTACGGGCTGGAGGTCCAGGGCGTCGCGCGCCCCGAGCGGGAGAAGCGCGCCACCGAGGCGCTGGAGCTCGCCGGCCTCAAGGGCTGGGAGAAGTCCTGGCCCGACGAGCTGTCCGGCGGTATGCAGCAGCGCGTCGGCCTGGCCCGCGCCCTGGCCACCGACGCCGACCTGCTGCTGATGGACGAGTCCTTCAGCGCGCTGGACCCGCTGATCCGCCGCGACATGCAGGACCAGCTCCTGGAGCTCCAGAAGACGCTGAAGAAGACCATCGTCTTCATCACCCACGACCTCAACGAGGCGATGCGCCTCGGCGACAAGATCGCCGTGATGCGCGACGGCCGTATCGTCCAGACCGGCAGCGCCGAGGACATTCTCGTCACCCCGGCCAACGACTACGTCGCCTCCTTCATCCAGGACGTCGACCGCACCCGGGTGCTCACCGCCGGTGCCGTGATGACCGGCACGGACACCGTGCTGGGCACCACCACCCCCGAGGGCACCGAGCTGACCTGCGCCGACGACGTGCTGGCCGCGGCCCCGGCCACGGTCGGCGCCCAGACCCCGGTCGCCGAACTGTTCGCCCCCTGCTCCACCACCGGCGCCCCCGTCGCGGTGACCGACGCGTCCGGCGCGCTCGTCGGCGTCGTCCGCCCCGACCGGCTGCTCGCCGCGCTCGGCGACCCCGCGCCGCGCGAGAGCGCCCCGGCGCCCGTGCCCGCCACCCGGCTCCAGAAGGCCAAGGCCGCCGTCCGGCGCGCCACGGCCAAGGGCAAGGTGAACGCGAGTGCCTAGGATCCAGATAGGCGGCTGGGCGGACAGCGCCGTCGAGTGGCTGCGCGCCAACCTCACCTGGCTCTTCGACGCCATCACCACCGTCCTCAACGGCCTGTACACGGCCATCCACACGGTGCTCGCGGCCCCCCAGCCGCTGCTCCTCGCCGGCATCCTCGCGGTGCTCGCCTGGTGGCTGCGCGGACTGCCGGCCGCCGTGTTCACCTTCCTCGGCTTCGCGTTGATCGACTCGATCGAGCAGTGGGGCCCGACGGTCGAATCGCTGTCGCTGGTGCTGGTGGCCTGCCTGATCACCGTGGTGGTCGCGGTGCCGCTGGGCATCTGGGCGGCCCGCAGCCGCGCGGTCGGCGGGGTGCTGCGCCCGGTCCTGGACCTGATGCAGACGATGCCCGCGATGGTCTACCTCATCCCCGGCATCCTCTTCTTCGGCCTCGGTGTGGTCCCCGGCATCGTCGCCACGATCGTCTTCTCCATGCCGCCCGCCGTCCGGATGACCGAACTCGGCATCCGGCAGGTCGACGGGGAGCTGGTCGAGGCGGCCGAGGCGTTCGGCACGCACCCGCGGCGCACCCTCTTCCGGGTGCAGCTGCCCCTCGCCCTACCGACGATCATGGCCGGTATCAACCAGGTCATCATGCTGGCGCTGTCCATGGTCGTCATCGCCGGCATGGTCGGCGGCGGCGGTCTGGGCGCCTCCGTCTACAACGCGATCAGCTCCGTCGACGTGGCGCTCGGCGCCGAGGCGGGCCTCGCCGTCGTCATCCTCGCCATGTACCTGGACCGGATGACCGGCGCCCTCAACCAGCGCGTCTCGCCGCTCGGCCGCCGCGCGCTGGCCAAGGCGCAGGCCGCGCTGGGCGGGATGAAGTTCCTGTACTGGAAGCCCGCCACCTCCGTCGCCATGGTCGGGGTCGTCGTCCTCGCCCTGATCGCCGGCGGCCTCAACATCGCCGGCAAGAAGGACGACGGCGCCAAGGACACCGCAGCGGGCGGCAACGGCCGCGCGATCAGCCTGGGCTACGTCAACTGGGACGAGGGCAAGGCCACCACGTACCTGTGGAAGGAGATCCTGGAGCAGCGCGGCTACAAGCCGAAGGCCCAGGCCCTGGAGGCCGGTCCGCTCTTCGCCGGGCAGGCCCGCGGTGATGTCGACGTCCAGACCAACGCCTGGCTGCCGACGACCCACGAGACGTACTGGCAGAAGTACAAGGACAAGCTGGAGGACCTCGGCGCCTGGTACGACAAGACCTCGCTGGAGATCGCGGTCCCGTCGTACATGAAGGACGTCAGGACGCTCGACGACCTCAAGGGCAAGGCGGACGAGTTCGGCGGCCGGATCACCGGCATCGAGCCGGGCGCCGGCGAGATGAAGATCCTCAAGGACAAGGTCCTCAAGGAGTACGGCCTGGACGGCGAGTACAAGGTCCTGGAGTCCAGCACCTCGTCCATGCTGAGCGAGCTGGACCGCTCGATCCGCGCCAAGAAGCCGATCGCCGTCACCCTGTGGTCCCCGCACTGGGCCTACGACAAGTACGACCTCACCAAGCTCAAGGACCCCAAGGGCGCCTTCGGCTCCGGTGACAGCCTGCACCTGCTGGGCCGCAAGGGCTTCTCCAAGGACGAGCCGCAGGTCGCCTCCTGGATGCGCAACTTCCACCTGGACGAGGACCAGCTCACCAGCCTGGAGAACGCCGTCACCAGCGCGGGCGAGGGCCACGAGCAGGAGGGCGTGCGCGCCTGGCTCAAGAAGAACCCGGGCCTCGTCGACAAGCTCGCCCCGGCCGGCGGCGGCTCCCAGGCCAAGGGCCGCGACGCCGGCAAGGCGCCGGTGATCGGCTACCCCGCGTGGGACGAGGGCATCGCCACCACCTACCTGTGGAAGAACGTCCTGGAGCAGCGCGGCTACAAGCCCCGCATCCGCAACCTCGACGTCGGCCCGATGTGGACCGGCCTGTCGACCGGCCAGATCGACGTCGACCTCGACGGCTGGCTGCCGGTCGCCCAGAAGCAGTACTGGGACCGCTACGAGAAGGACCTCGTCGACGTCGGCGCCTGGTACGACCAGACGTCGCTGGAGATCGCGGTGCCGTCCTACGTCAAGGACGTCAAGACCCTCGACGACCTGCGCAAGCGCAAGGACGAGTTCCACGGCAAGATCATCGGCATCGAGCCGGGCACCGGCCTGATGAAGCGCCTCAAGAGCACCGTCGTCCCCGAGTACGGCCTGGAGGACTTCGAGATCACCGAGGCCGGCACCAGCGCCATGCTCGCCGAGCTGGACCGGGCGATCGCCAAGAAGGAACCCATCGCGGTCACCCTGTGGTCCCCGCACTGGGCCTACGACAAGTACGACCTCACCAAGCTCAAGGACCCCAAGGGCACCTGGGGCGACAACAACCAGATCAAGACGATCGGCCACAAGAGCTTCCCCGAGAAGTTCCCCGAGTTCCACGGCTGGCTGAAGAACTGGAAGATGACGCCCGAGGAGCTCAGCAGCCTGGAGAACGCCATCCAGAAGGCCGGCAAGGGCCGTGAGGACCAGGGCGTCCGCCAGTGGATCGACGACCACCCCGGCATCGTCGACAAGATGGCGCCCGTGAAGTAACCGGCGCACACCGTACGCGACGGGCCCCGCCCCTCGGCCTCCCCGGCCGGGGCGGGGCCCGCCGCCGTTCCGGCGCGTACCGTGGGGCCATGGCCCGTCACGGAATCCCGCACACGGTCTCCCGCGTGGTGTCCCTGGTGCCGTCCCTCACCGAGGCCGTCGCGGTCAGCGCGCCCGGCCTCCTCGTCGGCGCCACCGACTGGTGCAGCCACCCCGCCGGCCTCGACGTCGTCCGCGTCGGCGGCACCAAGAACCCGGACACCGGCCGTATCGCCGCCCTCGCCCCCGATCTGGTGATCGCCAACGAGGAGGAGAACCGCCCCCAGGACCTCGCCGCGCTCCGCGCCGCCGGGCTCGATGTCCTGGTCACCGAGGTCCGCACCCTGGAGCAGGCGTTCACGCAGCTGCACCGCGTCCTCGTCACCGGCTGCGGGCTGCCCCGCCCCGCCTGGCTCGACGCCGCCGAGGACGCCTGGCGCCGGCTGCCGCCCCCCTCCGCGCCGCGCCACGCCGTCGTCCCCGTCTGGCGCCGCCCCTGGATGGTGCTGGGACGCGACACCTTCGCCGGGGACCTCCTCGCCCGGCTCGGCGTCCGCCACTCCTACGCCGGCCACCCCGACCGCTATCCGCGCATCCCGCTGGACGCGCTGAACGCGGCCGGCGCCGATCTCGTCGTGCTGCCCGACGAGCCCTACCGCTTCACCGCGGACGACGGGCCCGAGGCGTTCCCCGGTCTGCCGGCCGCGCTGGTCAGCGGACGCCATCTCACCTGGTACGGGCCGTCGCTGACCGAGGCGCCGCGGATGCTGCGCGAGGCGCTGGACGCCGCCCGCTGACCGCGCGGCGCCCCGCGCCCGTCAGGCCCCGGCCCGTCCGCGCGCCGCGGCCACCAGCGCCTCCATCAGCCGGGTGTCCATCAGCCGCGGGTCCTGCGCGGCCTCGGGATGCCACTGCACCGCCAGGGTGAACGCCCGGGCGCCCGGCAGCTCCAGCGCCTCGACGGCGCCGTCCTCCGCGTGGGCGGACGCCACCAGCCCCTCACCGAGCCGGTCCGCCCCCTGGTGGTGGAACGTGTGCACGTCCACCGGACCGGGGAGGACGGACGCCAGCAGGGTGCCCGGCACCGGCTCGACCACATGCCGGGAGAAGACACCGGGCGGACCGGCGTGCCCGTCCATGTGCTGGACGAGGGTGCCGCCCAGCGCCACGTTGAGCAGCTGCATCCCCCGGCAGATGCCCAGCAGCGGCACGCCCCGCTCCAGCGCCGCGCCGATCAGGGCGAGTTCCCAGGTGTCGCGGGCCCGGGCCGGCGGCCCGGTCCTGGGGTGCGGCGCGGCGCCGTAGCGGGCCGGTTCCACGTCGGCGCCGCCGGAGACCACCAGGGCGTCCAGACGGCCGACGGCGGCCCCGGCCGCCTCGGGCGTGTCCGGCGGCAGCAGCACGGCGAGCCCGCCCGCGTGCTGGACCAGCCGGTGGTAGCCGGCCGGCAGGACCGCGGCGGGCAGCGTCCACGCGCCCCACCGCGTCTCGTCCTCCAGATAGGTGCTGATGCCGATGAGCGGCCGGGACATCGGGTCCTCCCTGCTACGAGCGGTCAGTCGCGGGTGAGTTCGGCCTCGGCGGCGGCCAGCGCGGCGAACTCCTCCTCGGGAGCCGACGCCACCAGCCGGTGCCGGGAACAACAGGCGAAGTAGAGCAGTGCCACCCCGTACACGCCGAGCGCGATCAGCGCGGCGTCCGTGTCGACGAGGAACGTCGCCACCAGCGCCGCACAGGCCAGGACCAGCGCGACGGACGAGGTCAGCATGCCGCCGGGGGTGCGGTAGGGGCGGTGCAGCCCCGGCTCGCGGCGGCGCAGCACCAGGTGCGACAGCGCCATCAGCGCGTACGAGATCGTCGCGCCGAACACCGCGACGTTCAGCATCCGGGCGCCGTCCCCGGTCGCCGCGGCGAGGGCGAAGCCGAGCGCGGCGGGCACCAGCAGCGCGAGATAGGGGGCCTTGCGACGGTTGGTGAGGGAGAGGAAGCGGGGGAGGTAGCCGGCCCGGGAGAGTGCGAACAACTGCCGGGACCCGGCGAAGACCAGGGAGAAGAACGACGCCACCAGGCCCGCGAGTCCCGCGTAGTTGACGATCCGTGAGGCGGTCGTCGGCCCGCCGCGCGGTTGCAGCGCCCGCACCAGCGGATCGCCCGCGGACTGGATCGCGGCCGGTCCCCGTGCCCCGGTCGCCGCCGTGAACGTCACCAGGGCGAGCACCAGCAGGATGCCCATCGCCGCCGCCATCGCCCTCGGCAGCGTCCGCGCCGGGTCGCGGGCCTCCTCGGCGGCCAGCGGCACCCCCTCCACACCGAGGAAGAACCACATGCCGAACGGGAACGCCGCCCAGATCCCCAGCAGCCCGAACGGCAGCCACGGACCCGCCCCGAACGCCCCGGGGCTGACAGGGATGTCGCCGAGGGCGTCCGCGTGGAAGTCGCCGAACGCGGCGACGGCGAAGACCAGCAGCGCGGCGACCGCCACGGCGGTGACGACCAGGCTGAACCGCAGCGCCTCGCCCACGCCCCACAGATGGATGCCGGTGAACAGCACGAAGCAGGCGAGTGGGACGGGCCAGCCGGCGTGCAGCCCGAACAGGCCGAGGGAGGCGACGTAGTCACCGATGAACAGGGAGATCGCGGCGGGCGCCAGGACGTACTCGACCAGGACCGCGGTACCGGTGAGGAAACCGCCCCAGGTGCCCAGCGCGCGGCGGGCGAAGCCGTAGCCGCCGCCGGCCGTGGGCAGGACCGACGCCAGCTCCGCCAGGGAGAAGACCAGACAGGTGTACATCAGGCCCATGAGGACGGCGGCGATCGCCAGGCCGCCGAAGCCGCCGTGGGCGAGGCCGTTGTTCCAGCCGGAGAAGTCGCCGGAGACGACATAGGCGACGCCGAGGCCGGTCAGCAGCACCGGGCCCGCGCTGCCCCGGCGCAGGGTCCGCCGCGCCAGATAGGCGTCCCGGGGCGGCGCGCCGCCGGGGGAGGGGGCGGCCGGTGTGCCACCGGGTTCCGTGCTGTCGGCCATGCGCCGCTCCTGCCTCGCCGGAAGTCGAGCAAAGGTATGGCCGCACACCTTTGCGGTACCGGTGGGCGCGGCGCAAGACCCGTGCGGGAAAAGAGCGGACGGGACACCTCCCGGTGACGCCGGGCCGGGACCGTCAGACGGGACCCAGGAACCCGCGCAGCAGCGCCGCCGTCCCCCGGCAGTGCTCGCGCATCACCGTGCGCGCCCCCTCCTCGTCCCCCTCCAGCACCGCCTCCACCAGCGCGATGTGCTGGCACTGCGCGTGCTCCAGGTTCCGCACCAGCAGCGGTATGCAGTCCAGCAGATCGTTCACCCGCGCCCGCACCGCCGCGTACCGGGCCGCGAGCGACGGCGAACCGGACAGCTCCGCCAGAGTGAGATGCAGCAGCGTGTCGTTCCTGCGGTAGTCGGCGGGCGGCGCGTCACGGGTCGCGGCGAGCGCGGCGCGCAGCCGCCCGGCCCCCTCCTCGTCCAGCCCCTGCCCGGCGCACAGCCCGGCCGCCCCCACCTCCAGCACCTCCCGGAAGCGCAGCACGTCCTCCACGTCCGTCCCGCCCACCCGGCGGCGCAGCTCCGCCTCGCCCTGCCGCTCCGTACGGGCCCGCACGAACGTGCCCCCGTAGCGGCCGCGCCGGCTCTCCACCAGCCCCTCGTCCTGGAGGACCCTCAGCACCTCGCGCAGCGTCACCCGGCTGATCCGCAGCCGCTCCGCCAACTCCCGCTCCGCCGGGAGCCGTCCGCCCGCGGGCACCAGGCCCAGCCGGACGACCTGGAGTATCTGCTCCAGCGCCTCCTCGAAACCGTTGCCCGCCCGTACCGGCCGCAGCACCGCCGCCAGCCGGTCCGCCCCGCCGTCCATCTCCACCTCTTCCCAAGCAATGGTCGTGACGCATACCTTATGGCCTCCGGACGCGGCGACAGGAGGCCCCACCGTGGCAGACCGCACGCCCCCGCTCTCCCTCGGGGAACTGGAGGAACGCGTCGGCGACGGCACGATCGACACCGTCGTCCTCGCCTTCACCGACATGCAGGGCAGGCTCCAGGGCAAGCGCTTCGCCGCCCGCCACTTCCTCGGCACCGTCCTCGAACACGGCACGGAGGGCTGCAACTACCTCCTCGCCGTCGACATCGACCTCAACACCGTCGACGGCTACGCCATGGCCTCCTGGGAACGCGGCTACGGCGACTTCGTCATGCGCCCCGACCCCGCCACCCTCCGCCTCACCCCCTGGAACCCCGGCACCGCCCTGGTCACCGCCGACCTCGCCTGGCAGGACGGCACCCCGGTGGCCGCCTCCCCCCGCCAGATCCTGCGCCGCCAGCTCGACCGCCTCGCCGAGCGCGGCTGGCACGCCTTCGTCGGCACCGAGCTGGAGTTCCTGCTCTTCCAGGACACCTACGAGGACGCCTGGTCACGCGGCTACCGCGGACTGCGCCCCGCCAACCAGTACAACGCCGACTACTCCGTCCTCGCCACCGGCCGCGTCGAGCCGCTGCTGCGCCGCATCCGCAACGAGATGGGCGCGGCCGGGATGGCCGTCGAGTCCGCCAAGGGCGAGTGCAATCTCGGCCAGCACGAGATCGTCTTCGTCTACGACGACGCGCTGACCACCTGCGACCAGCACGCGCTCTACAAGACCGGCGCCAAGGAGATCGCCGCCCAGGAGGGCATGGCGCTCACCTTCATGGCGAAGTACGACGAACGCGAGGGCAACTCCTGCCACATCCACCTCTCCCTCCGGGACGAGGCCGGCACCCCCGTCCTCGCCGACGACAACGGCCCCCACGGCATGTCGCCGCTGATGCGGCACTTCCTCGCCGGGCAGCTCGCCGCGCTGCGCGAACTCACCCTCCTCTACGCCCCCAACATCAACTCCTACAAGCGGTTCCGCCCCGGCTCGTTCGCCCCCACCGCCGTCGCCTGGGGACCCGACAACCGCACCTGCGCCCTGCGCGTCCTCGGCCGCGGACGCGCCCACCGCCTGGAGAACCGGCTGCCCGGCGGCGACGTCAACCCCTACCTCGCCGTCGCCGGAATGATCGCCGCCGGACTCCACGGCATCGAACACGAGCTGGAACTCCCCGAGCCGTGCACCGGCAACGCCTACACCGCCGGCGCCGCACACGTCCCCGCCACCCTCCGCGAGGCCGCGGACCTGTGGGAGCACAGCACCGTCGCCCGCGCCGCCTTCGGCGACGACATCGTCGACCACTACCGCCACATGGCCCGCGTCGAACAGGACGCCCACGACACCGCCGTCACGGACTGGGAGCGCTTCCGCTCCTTCGAGCGCATGTGAGGAACCACCCGTGCTCCACGAGCTGACCATCGTCAACCCCGCCACCGAGGAACCGGTGGCCACCGTCCCCACCACCTCCCCCGAAGAGGTCGACGCCGCCGTCCGCCGGGCCGCCGCCGCACAGGAGACCTGGGCCGCCGTCGCCCCCGCCGACCGCGCCCGCCTGCTGCGCCGCTTCGCCGACGTCGTCGACGGCCATCTCGGCTCCCTCGCCCGCCTGGAGGTGCTGGAGGCCGGCCACCCGATCGGCAACGCGGAGTGGGAGGCGGGCAACGTCCGTGACCTGCTGCACTACGCCGCCGGGGGAGTCGAACGACTGACCGGGCAGCAGATCCCCGTCCAGGGCGGCCTCGACGTCACCTTCCACGAACCGTTCGGTGTCGTCGCCGTCATCGCCCCCTGGAACTTCCCCATGCCGATCGCCGCCTGGGGCACCGCCCCCGCCCTCGCGGCCGGCAACGCCGTCCTCCTCAAACCCGCCGAGACCACCCCCCTCACCGCCCTCCGGCTCGCCCGCCACGCCCTGGACGCCGGACTGCCCGAGGGCCTCTTCCAGGTCCTGCCCGGCGAGGGCCCCGTCACCGGCGCCGCCCTCGTCGACCACCCCGGCGTCGCCAAGGTCGTCTTCACCGGCTCCACCGCCACCGGTCGGCACATCGCCGCCCGCTGTGCCGCGCACACCAAACGCCTCACCCTCGAACTCGGTGGCAAGAGCCCCAACATCGTCTTCGCCGACGCCGACATCGAGGCCGCCGCGGCCGCCGCGCCCGCCTCCTTCCTCGACAACACCGGCCAGGACTGCTGCGCCCGCAGCCGCATCCTCGTCCAGCGCACCGTCCACGACCGCTTCATGGAGCTGCTGGAACCCGCCGTCAAGGCCGTCCGGGCCGGCGATCCCGCCGACCCCGCCACCGCCATGGGCCCGCTGATCTCCGCCGCCCAGCGCGAACGCGTACGGTCCTACGTCCCGGAGGACGCCCCCGCCGCCGTCCGCGGCGACGTCCCCACCGGCAAGGGCTTCTGGTACCCGGCCACCGTCCTCCACGGCAGGCCCGGCGACCGGACGGCCGTCGAGGAGATCTTCGGGCCCGTCGCCGTCGTCCTGCCCTTCGACGACGAGGCCGACGCGATCCGCCTCGCCAACGCCACCGACTACGGCCTCGCCGGCTCCCTGTGGACCCGCGACGTCGGGCGCGCGCTGCGCGTCGCGCGCGCCGTCGCGGCCGGCAACCTCTCCGTCAACTCCCACTCCGCCGTGCGCTACTGGACCCCCTTCGGCGGGTTCAAGCACTCCGGACTGGGCCGGGAACTCGGCCCCGGCGCCCTGACCGCCTTCACCGAGACCAAGAACGTCTTCATCAGCACCGAGGAGCGCTGAATGACCGACCAGAGCCCCGTCTGCCGCCGTCTCGCCGGCCGCACCGCCGTGATCACCGGAGCCGGCAGCGGCATCGGCCTCGCCGCCGCCCGCCGCCTCGCCTCCGAGGGCGCCCGCGTCGTGTGCGCCGACATCGACGAGACGGCCGGGAAGGCCGCGGCCGACGCGACCGGCGGCCTCTTCGTCCGCGCCGACGTCACCGACGAGGACCAGGTCGAGGCGCTGTTCCGGGCCGCCCAGGAGACCTACGGCTCGGTCGACGTCGCCTTCAACAACGCCGGCATCTCCCCGCCCGAGGACGACTCCATCCTCACCACCGGGCTCGACGCCTGGAAGCGCGTCCAGGAGGTCAACCTCACCTCCGTCTACCTGTGCTGCCGGGCCGCACTGCCCCACATGCGGCGCCAGAAACGCGGCTCCATCATCAACACCGCCTCCTTCGTCGCCGTGATGGGCGCCGCCACCTCCCAGATCAGCTACACCGCCTCCAAGGGCGGCGTGCTGTCCATGTCCCGCGAACTGGGCGTGCAGTTCGCCCGCGAGGGCATCCGCGTCAACGCGCTCTGCCCCGGGCCGGTCAACACGCCCCTGCTCAAGGAGCTGTTCGCCAAGGACCCCGAGCGCGCCCGGCGCCGTCTGGTGCACGTCCCCGCCGGACGGTTCGCCGAGCCCGAGGAGATTGCCGCCGCGGTGGCCTTCCTCGCCAGCGACGACTCCTCCTTCGTCAACGCCGCCGAATTCCTCGTCGACGGCGGTATCGCCGGGGCGTACGTCACGCCCCTGTGACCGGTGCCGCCGCCCCGGACGGCCGGCGCGGCACCACGGCCTGACCGGATGTCACACCCGGAGCTACCCACGGGTATCGTCCCTTCGTCCCACCGGGACCGGCGCCTTCGCGTGCCGGTCCCGCGGCATTTCCACCCCACCACCACGGAGGACACATGCGTACCCGGTCCGCCCTCGCCCTCGGCCTCGCCGCGGCCGCCACCGTCGCGGCCCTCGCGTCCACCACCCCCGCCACGGCCGCGGGCCCCGCACACCGGCCGGACCGGGACCGCTGCCCCCGGCTCTCGTCCGACCTGCCCTGGTACGGCGACAACCGCGCCAAGCTCCAGAAGATGATCGACGAACGCGGCCTGTGCGGCACCCCGCACCCCGGCCCCGAGGGCCGGCCCGTCGCCGCCTTCGACTGGGACAACACCGTCGTCAAGAACGACATCACCGACGCCACGCTCGCCTGGGCGCTCCAGCACGACAAGATCCTTCGGCCCAAGAGCTGGAAGGACACCAGCCCCTGGCTCACCGACGCCGCCGACCGGACCCTCACCAGAGCCTGCGGCACCACCGTCCCCGCCGGCCGTCCCCTGCCCACCTCCCGCAACACCGCCTGCACCGACGAGATCATGGAGATCCGCGGTGAGGGCAGGACCATGGACGGCACCGCCGCCTTCGCCGGCGACTGGAACCACCGCCGCACGGTGCCCCAGTACGCCTGGGTGCCCCAGCTGTTCGCCGGACTGACCCCCGGCCAGCTGTCCTCCTACGCCCGCAAGGCCCGCGCCGAGAACCTCGCCGCCCCCGTCGGCAGCACCCGCACCGTCGGCACCCACAAGATCGCCGGCTACATCCGCTACTACGACCAGCAGAAGGACCTCATCCGCACCCTCAAGGCGGCCGGTTTCGACGTCTACATCGTCTCGGCCTCCTCGGAGACCGTCGCCGAGGCGTGGTCGGGCGGCGTCGGCGTGGACCGCGCCCACACCCTCGGCATCCGCAGCATTCTGGAGAAGGGGAAGATCACCACCGGCATCCGCGGCTGCGGCGACGTCCGCGACGGCCACGGCGCGGTCATCCCCTACGTCGACGGCAAGCGCTGCTGGATCAACCAGGAGATCTTCAAGATCAAGGGCGCCGAGGCATGGCGCAAGCAGGACCCGGCGCACCGCATCGCCCTCGGCGGCGGCGACGCCGACACCGACGTCACCTTCGTCAACGACGCCACCGGCGCCCACCTGGCCATCAACCGCAACAAGAGCGAACTGATGTGCCGTGGCTACGACAACGCCGACGGGCGCTGGGTCGTCAACCCGATGTTCATCGACCCGCTGCCCCGCAAGTCCGGTACGTACCCCTGCGCCACCAAGGGCTACACCAACACCGACGGCACCCCCGGCCCCGTCCGCCGTCCCGACGGCACCGTCGTACCCGACCAGCGCGACCTGATCCACGGCTGACGCCGCCCGCGGGCCGCGCCCCCTCAG
>NZ_JCANQV010000037.1:0-29561 GCF_059553635.1 Candidatus Streptomyces philanthi | reverse complement strand
AGCAGCGAGGCCCGGTCGGCGCGCAGGCACTCCTGTGGGAGGCGGGCCAGTTCGGCGGCGAGGGCCTGTGCCGCGGCGCGGGCGGTGCCCGCCGGGACCACCCGGGTGGCCAGGCCGGTCTCCAGGGCCTCGGCCGCCGGGACCGGACGGCCGGTCAGGACGAGGTCCATCGCGCGGCCCATGCCGATCAGCCGGGGCAGCCGCACCGTACCGCCGTCGATCAGCGGGACGCCCCAGCGGCGGCAGAACACCCCGAGGACCGCGTCCTCCTCCACGATCCGCAGATCGCACCACAGGGCCAGCTCCAGCCCTCCGGCCACCGCGTGCCCCGAGACCGCCGCGATCACCGGCTTGCCCAACCGCATCCGGGTCGGCCCCATCGGGCCGTCGCCGTCCGGCGCGACCCGGTTGCCGCGCTCGGTACCGAACGCCTTGAGGTCGGCGCCCGCGCAGAACGTGCCGCCCTCGCCCCAGAGCACCGCGACCCGTGCCGTGTCGTCCGCGTCGAACGCCCGGAAGGCGTCCGCCAGCCGCGCGGCCGTCGGCGCGTCCACGGCGTTGCGGACCTCGGGCCGGGACAGCACCACCGTCGTCACCGCGCCGGCCCGCTCCACCCGTACGGTGCTCACACGCCGCCCCGCGCCGCGTCCTCGCGCGCCGCCTTCGGCCGGGCCCGCTCCAGGATCGCCGCCAGATCGGCGCCGGCGGGCAGGGTGCCGAACGCGTTGCCCCACTCGCCGCCCAGGCGTGAGGCGCAGAACGCGTCGGCGACCGCGGGGTGGCTGTGGCGCACCAGCAGCGCCCCCTGGAGCACCAGCGCCATCCGCTCGGCGAGCGTCCGCGCCGTCAGCTGGGCGCGGTCGGGGTCGGTGAGCCGGCCGAGGAGGGTACGGATTCCGGCCACCGCCGCGTCCAGCCGCCGGTCCGCGCCCGCCGCGGGGGCGACCTCGGCGAAGAACGCCTCCAGCGCGTCCGGTTCCTTGGCCAGCGCCCGCAGGACGTCGAGGGCCACGACGTTCCCCGAGCCCTCCCAGATCGACAGCAGCGGCGCCTCCCGGTACAGGCGCGGCATGCCGGACGCCTCGACGTAGCCGTTGCCGCCCAGGCACTCCAGCGCCTCGGCGGCGTGCGCGCTGCCCCGTTTGCAGACCCAGTACTTGGCGACCGCGAGCGCCAGTCTGCGCAGCGCCGCCTCCTGGGCGTCCCCGGCCTGCGACCGGTCGACGGCGGCCGCGAGCCGCATCGCCAGGACCGTCGCCGCCTCCGACTCGATCGCCAGGTCCGCGAGGACCGCCCGCATCAGCGGCTGCTGGTCCAGCTCCCGCCCGAACGCCCGCCGGTGGGCGGTGTGGTGCAGCGCCTGCCGCAGCCCCGCCCGCATCCCGGCGGCGGAGCCGAGGACGCAGTCCAGCCGGGTCATGTTCACCATCTCGACGATGGTCCGCACCCCGCGGCCCGGCTCGCCCACCGGCCAGGCCACCGCCGACTCGTACTCGATCTCCGAGGACGCGTTGGAGCGGTTGCCCAGCTTGTCCTTGAGGCGGATCAGCCGCATGCCGTTGAGCGTGCCGTCCGGCAGCACCCGCGGCAGCAGGAAGCAGCTCAGCCCCTCGTCGGTCTGCGCCAGCGCCAGGAACACATCGCTCATCGGCGCCGAGGTGAACCACTTGTGGCCGGTGATCCGGTACGTGCCGTCACCGGCGGGGACCGCCCGGGTGGTGTTGGCGCGTACGTCGCTGCCGCCCTGCTTCTCCGTCATCGACATGCCGGCGATCAGCCCGGTCTTGGACAGCGGCGGCCGCAGCCCGAAGTCGTAGCTGCGGGCGGCCAGCAGCGGCTCGTAGCGCGCCGCCAGCTCCGGCGCGGCCCGCAGGGCGGGGACGGCCGCGTACGTCATCGAGATCGGGCAGCCGTGTCCCGCCTCGGCCTGCGACCAGACGTAGAACTTCGCGGCCCGCAGCAGATGCGCGCCGGGGCGGTCGTCGGTCCACGGGGCGGCGTGCAGGCCCTCCCGTACGGCGACGGTCATCAGCTGGTGCCAGGCGGGGTGGAACTCCACCTCGTCGATGCGGTGGCCGAAACGGTCGTGGGTGTGCAGCCGGGGTGGCTGCTCCTCCGCCCACCGGGCCTGGTCCTGGACCTGGGCCGAACCGGCCAGCGCGCCCAGCTCGGTCAGCTCCCGCTCACCCCGGCCCGCTCCGTAGCGGTGCAGTGCCTCCAGCAGGGCCGGCTCGTCCGCCGCGCTGAAACCGGTCAGCGGAGGGGGCTGGTTCACGACTTCATGGGTGTCGGTCATGTCATCGACATTACATATATAGGTCAGGTGATGGAAGGAAGTAACGGGTAGCGTCGAGGCAGTGGAGTGCAGGGCCGCAGGCCCGTGACGGACGCGTGGGAACAGCGGGGCGTGTGATGTCGGCGTTGCTCCACTCGGGTGGTACGCCGGGGGCGGATAGGCGCACGCCCCCGTACCCGGAGCACGGCGCCCGCCCCCACCGGCCGGACACTCCCGGCGGACCGGCACCCTCCGCACAGGTCCCCGGGCGCAACCACCGGTGCCACACGCACCACGGGACGCCCCCGACCCACGCGGCCGCCCACGACACAGGACTCCTTCCTCTAGGGTTTGACCCACACCACGGGGCACCAGCACCAGGACGGTGCGCGGGGAGCACCCCGCCCGCGCACCACGGCAGCGGGGACGGACGGATGAACGACACCGGGCACAGCGACCACCAGACATCCTCGGACCGGAAGGGCCTCGGCCCCCAGGACACCCACCGGCTCGCGCTGCGGCCGCTCACCGCCCGCTCGATCGTCCTCAGCACCCTCCTGGGGCACCATCCGCCCCAGCTCCCCGCCCGTGCCCTCGTCCGCGTCGGCGAACTCTTCGGCATCGCCGAAGGGACCGTACGCGTCGCCCTCTCCCGGATGGTGGCCGCCGGGGACCTCCGGCACGGCGACGGCACCTACGGACTGAGCGCCCGGCTGGCCGAGCGCCAGTCCCGGCAGGACGAGAGCCGCAGCCCGCGCACCCTGACCTGGGACGGCCGATGGGAGATCGCCGTGGTCACCGCGGAACGCCGGCCCGCCGCCGACCGCACCGCGCTCCGCCACGCCATGGCCGCCCTGCGCCTCGCCGAGCTGCGCGAGGGCAGCTGGCTGCGCCCCGCCAACCTCGACCGCCCCCGCACGGCGATCGTCACCGAGCAGTGCACCTGGCTCACCGGCACCCCCGACGACGACCCGGCCGCCCTCGCCCGCCGCCTGTGGGACCTCGACGCCTGGGCCGCACGGGCCAGGGAACTGGAGACCGCGCTCGGCCGCACCCCCAACATCGCCGACCGCTTCACCGTCGCCGCGGCCGCCCTGCGCCACCTCCTCTCCGACCCCCTCCTCCCGGCCCCCCTGCTCCCCGACGACTGGCCCGGCGACGCACTCCGCCGCAGCTACGACACCTTCGAGGCCGACCTCCGGGTGATCCTGCGCCAGTACCTCGCCCCGGAAGGCGCCTTCTCCGGCGACGCCGCCGTCTCCACGTAGCGCGGCGCCGACGGGCGGCGCGGGCTCATGATCCTGGTGGCCGGGATACCGCTGGTCCTCCACGCGTCCTACGGGAAAGCCTGAGGACCGGCAACGGAACCGGACACGACTCCCGAACGGAGCCCGTTCCGGCCGTACGGAGGAAGGGGCGGGCGCCGATGGGCGGGGACGAGATCCACCACCGGGACGCGACCGGCCTGGCGCGCCTCATCCGCGAGCGGCAGGTCTCCGCGGTGGAGGTGGTACGGGCCCATCTGGACCGCATCGAGGCGGTCGACCCGAAGGTCAACGGTCACAACGGCAGGACGCACACCGGGACCGGTGCCGTGAACGGGTCGCCGAGCCGTTTCAGCGCGCCCGTCGCCGCGTTCACCGAGAAGACCGTCACCGTCCCCGACTTCTGGTCGGCCGTGAACAGAAGGCGTTCGTCGGGGGAGAAGGCGATCTGGCGGGGGAAGTCGCCGTCGACCGGGACCGTGTCGAGCAGGCGCAGCCGGGAACCGCCGGCCTCGATCGCGTACCGGGTCAGGCTGTTGTGCCCCCGGTTGGCGAGGAACGCGAAGGCGCCGTCGGACGTGACCAGGAACTGCGCGGGGTAGTTGGTGCCGCTCCCCGTACCGGTGGACTGGGGTGTGCCGGGTGTCAGACGGCCGGTGCGGGGGTCGTAGCGGCAGACGACGGCGGTGTTGCCGACCTCGTTCGCCAGGTAGGCGAAGCGGCCGGAGGGGTGGAAGGTCAGATGGCGCGGGCCCGCGCCCGGGGGGAGTGTCGCGTGTGACACGGGGGAGAGGGTGCCGGCTGTGGTGTCGAGGCGGTAGGTGTAGACGGTGTCGTTGCCGAGGTCGACGGCGAGGACATGGCGGCCGCCCGGGGCGGTGAGGATCTGGTGGGCGTGCGGCCCGTCCTGCCCGGGGCCGGGCGGCGGGCTGGAGTGGGTGACGAGGTCCGTACGCGCGCCGAGCCCGCCGCCCGGCAGGATCGGGTGCACCGCCACGCTTCCGGACAGGTAGTTCGCGCTGAGCAGCCAGCGCCCGCCCGGATGCACCGACAGATGACACGGGCCCGCGCCCCCGGTGGGCTGCGCGCCCAGCACCGTCGGACGTTCGCCCGGCCGCAGGGCCACGGCGGTCACCGCGCCCCGCTGCTGCTCGTCCACGGCGTAGAGCGCCCGCCCGGACGGGGCGAGCGCCAGGTAGGACGGGTCGGGTACACCCTCCAGGGTCCCGGTGGCGGTGATCCGGCCGGTCCCGGGGTCGTAGGTGCCCAGGCCGATGCCGGTGCCGCCGCCCTGGGTGGAGGTGTACGTCCCGAGGAACAGCGGTCTCGGGGAACCGGGTGACGGGCCGGGGCGGCGAGTGACCGGTGACGGGGCCTGTGGTGGGGCCTGCGGGGCCGCGCCCTTGGCGCACCCCGCCGCCCCCGCCACGACGGCCAGCACCGCGGCGGCCCCGGCGAAACGCCTGCGGCTGATCCCCGGACCGTCTCCCGCGTCGTCCATGCCCTCCACCTCCGGCCAGCCAGCCTGACCCCTCCGTCCCCACGGGGGCAAGACCTTCATTGTGGGGGAAGGGAAGGGGAATTACTTCTTTCGCCATGGCTGGAATTCATCCCTGAAGGAGTGTCATGGCTGGAATTCGGTGGCGGATGGAGGGGGTTCCGGCCGGTTCTCGCGGGTGGAGGGAATGCTGTTCCGGTGCGTGACGTCAACTCCTCAACTTGTCTATTCATCAAGCAAGTTGAGTCACCTTTCGTTTCGCTGCCCCGGGTCGGCGCGGTAGGCGAACACCCCCGTAACCCCTCCCGGCGTCGGTGGCCCCGTACATCCCGATGATGATCCTCCGTCCCTTCCGTAGCACTCCAGCCGTACGCGACAACCCATACCGCGACGGATTCGCCACCCCCGTACGGCCTCGTAGTTTCGTGATCAAGGCACGGTGATGATCGAGAGGTCACGGACATATGTACGGCAAGGCATTCGCCCCGGAATACCAGGGCGAACTGGGCGCGGCTCTGGGTGTCAACTCCTCCTACGAGGAGGTACTGGCCACCGCCACCCGCGCGCATCGCGAGGCCGGGACCCCGCTGGAGCGGGCCCGCGCCGCGCTCGCGGTCGCGGAGGCCAACCGGCGGCTGGGCAGGGTGACCCAGGCCGGTGCCGCCTGGCGGGAGAGCTACCGCAGCGCCCGTGAGGCGGGGGAGCGCGGGGCGATGGCCTGGGCCCTGTGGAGCGGCGGCACCCTCGCCCGGCAGTGCGGCTCCCTCCCGCTCGCCCGGCGGCTGCTCGCCCACGCCGTCACCCTCGCCGACGGCACCGACCGGCTGGCCCACGGCTACTCCCTCGCGGGCCTCGCCGAGACCGGACGCATCCAGGGTGACTACGCCGCCGTCGCCGACCTGCACGAACAACTCCTGGAGCAGGCCCGCGCCCACGGCGAGGCCCGGCACATGGTCTGGGCGATGTCCGGGATAGCCCAGATGCACCGCAACACCGGGGACCACGCCAAGGCCCTGGAACTCTTCGAGCAGGCCGCCGCGATAGCCGCCGGGGCCGACGACTTCCGCGGCCACGCCTGGTCGCTGCGCGGCATAGCCGACGTCCGGTCCGTCCTGGGGGAGACGGACCGGGCGCTGGAACTGCTCGGTGAGGCGGAGACCATCTGCCGCTCCATGGACCTCGCCGGGGCGCTCGCCTACAACCACAAGATGCGGGGCAACGTCCTCTATCGCGCGGGCCGTTACGCGCAGGCGCGGGATGTCTACGCCCTCGCGCTGGAGGAGTTCCGCGCGATGGAGGAGCAGCGCGGCGCCGCTCTCTCCCGGCTCGGCCTGGTCAAGTCCCGCTCCCGCCTCGGCGGCGACCACCACGGAACGCTCGCCGAACTCGCCGCGCTGGAGAAGGAATTCGCCCGTATCGGGCTGCGGCACGCCCGGGACATGGTCATCGCGTTCCGTGCCGAGATCGCAGCGCGACCGGAGGAAGAAAGTCCCGCACCTCGGTTCGATGCCACCATGCTCCCGTCTCCCGCAGTTCCCGCCAGGTCGTGAAGCGGTAGCGGAAGACGCGGGCGCGCACCCGGGCGGGCGGGGCGTCGGGGAACGGGTTCTCCCGCAGCAGCCGCAGGGTGGCCGGGTCGTTCTCCAGCAGCCGTTCCACGAAGGGCCCGAACCACGCGCCGGCGTACACCGGCGACAGCGCGGCGAACCACATCAGCCAATCCAGTCGCAGGTGGTACGGCGCGAACTGCCGCGGCAGCCGCCGCACCGCCCCCGGCTTGCCGTGGAACCCGTACGCCCGCCACACCGTGTCCGGGCCGTCGTGTGCGGCGTCCGTCCCCTCCACGACGATCTCGTGGCGGACCCGGGTGATGCTGCCGAACGCGCCGTACGCATTGACCAGGTGCAACGGCTCGTACGAGGTGTTCATCTGCTGGCGGCGGGAGACCAGATTGCGGGCCGGACGGTAGCTGAGGGCGAGGACCAGGGCGGTGAACGCGCACACCAGTACCTCGAACCACAGGGGTGCGGTGGCGGGCAGGGGCGGCGGCGTCACCCAGGAGGTGCCGGTGGCGGACAGGGCCAGGGCGATGGTCAGCCAGTTCAGCCAGGCGAAGTTGCCCGACAGCACCAGCCACAGCTGTGTCGCGGCGATGCCGAGGGCCGCCCACCCGGCCACCGGCTGCGGGGTGAACAGCAGGACGGGCAGCACGAGTTGGGCCACATGGTTCGCCGCCGTCTCCGCCCGGTGCAGCGGCTTGGGAAGACGGTGGAAGAACCAGCTCAGCGGCCCCGGCATCGGCTGGGTCTCGTGGTGGTAGTACAGGCAGGTCAGATCGCGCCAGCAGGGGTCCCCGCGCATCTTGATCAGTCCGGCCCCGAACTCCACCCGGAACAGCAGCCACCGCAGCAGCCACAGCACCAGGACGGGCGGCGCGACCTCGGCATTGCCCAGGAAGACGGCCAGCAGACCGGTCTCCAGCAGCAGCGACTCCCATCCGAAGCCGTACCAGGTCTGCCCCACATTGACGATGGACAGGTACATCACCCACAGCACCGCCCACATCGTCATCGACGCGCCCAGGGGCACCGCGTCCGCAGCCCCCGCGGCGACGGCCGCCGCCAGCAGCGCCCCGGCCCACGACCAGCAGGCGAAGAAGCGGTCGGAGTAGTGGAGGTGGAAGACCGAGGGTGCGGCCCGGAACGGCACCCGCTCCACATAGCGGGGCACCGGCAGCATCCCCCGCTCGCCGATCAGCGCGCGGAACTGGCGGGCCGCCGCCACGAACGCGGCGACGTAGACGACGGCGACCGTCCGCTGGAACATCAGCCGGCCGAGCCAGTAGCCGGAGTCCGTGAACCATTCCACCCGCCCATGGGTAGCACCGTGCGGCGGGGGCCCGGGGCAGGCGCGCAGGGGTACGGCCGTCGGTACCTCCCCGGGTCCCGCGGCGGGCGGCGTCAATTCCGTGACAAGACCGTCGCGCGCCGCTTCCGCCCCCGAGGGCGCGCGGAAACCATCGTGCGCCCCTGTTCAGGGCCCATGCGCCGCCTGTGACGGCGGTATCTCCCGCTTCCTCCGGCTTGTGGTGATCGCCGGAGAAAGTCGGGCGAGTGACGGGTGATCTCGTTAGGGTGGGGGACGACGGACGACCTTTCTGGGAGACGCCAACACCATTGGCCCGTCGCGGGAACGCCTCACACCCTGGCTCACCCCCGGTTTCACGAAAGAGGCGCCACCGCGTCGGACCGATACCTCGATGAAGGAGTGCGTGGTGGCATTCGACAAGGCTCAGTACAAGCAACCCCGTCTCAAGCAGGGAGAACGCTCCGGGCGTATCAAGGAGGTCCGCAACCTCGACGTGTGGGAGCGCTGCGCTCCCGTGCGGCTGGCGGGTTGCGACGACGACCCCGCCGAGCCGTACATCTTCCGCGGCATCGACTGAGCACGGCGAGGCCCGGCAGGGCCGGTGACGGCCCCGCGCGACCCGGGCCCGGCGGACGCGGCGCGCACGGCGGAGGGAAGCCGCGCCGGGGGACACGAACGGCGCAACGGGGAGCGCGCGCTGTCCCGCGCGCCGGGAGCGGGCGCCGGTGGTACGGCCCCTCTCGCGGTACGGCCGGCCCCCGGTTGCCCGGGGCCTCGCCGGCGGTCATGCCGCCGGTCCGTTCGGGACGATCTGGAGCTTGAGGCCGGTGCCCTCGCGGAAGGTCGTGAGGGCGGTCGCGTAGTCGTCGAGCGCGAAGCGGTGGGTGATCATCGTGTCGCAGTCGATGACGCCCTTGCCCAGCAGCTCCACGGCCCGGCCGTAGCTGTGCAGGATGGCCATGCTGCCGACGATGCGGATCTCGTCGTTGTAGACACGGAACGGCGAGAACCGCGCCGTCTCCTGGTCGGGCGCGCAGCCGAACTGCTGGAACGTGCCGCCGCGGATCGGCCGGGTCAGCCCGTCCTCGATGGCCCGGACGTTGCCGGTGCAGTCGGTGACGACCTCCCAGCCGCGCGGGTGGGCGTCGGTCAGGGCGTCGGCGGAGGTGGCGACGGCGTCCGCGCCGAGTGCGCGGGCGACGGCGAGACGGTCCTCGTTGAGGTCGACGACGGAGACGGACGCGGCGCCCGCGCGCCGGGCGACCTGGAGATGGAGCAGACCCATGGTGCCCGCGCCGTAGACCAGGAAGTGGTCGCCGAGCTTCGGGGCGACGAGGTCGAAACCGCGGACGACCGTCGACAGCGGCTCGATCAGCGGTGCGTGCTCCAGCCGGACGGTCCCCGGGAGCCGGTGGAGATTGCGGACCGGCACCGTGACGTACTCGGCGCAGGCGCCGTCCACGGTGATGCCGAGGGTGCCCCACCGCTCGCAGAGGTTGCCGCGGCCGAGGGCGCAGAAGTGGCAGGCGCCGCAGTAGAGCGCCGGATCGGCGGCGACGGCGTCACCCTCGGCGAATCCGGTCACCCCCCGCCCCAGGGCGACGATCTCGCCGGCGAACTCGTGGCCCGGGATCACCGGGTACCGGGTCGGGCCGAACTCGCCCGCCAGGATATGGACATCGGTGCCGCACAGACCGGACGCGGCCACCTTGACGACGACCTCGTCGGGGCCGGGGGCCGGGTCGTCGACGGTGGTGACCGACAGCTTGTCCGGTTCCTCGATGACGACTGCGCGCATGGTCGTTACCGCCTTTCGGAGGAGGGGCCGGGGGCCGGCACGGCTCCGGGGGAGGGCGCCGTCGGCGTACGGCCTCCTTCCGGGGGCTGGAGGTGCCGCACGCCGCGCGGACCGGTTGCTCGATCTTCTCGGCCTCGGGCGCCGGGCCGCCACCGGCGGGTGCGTGTACCGGCCGATCCGCAGGCGCGTCCGTGCGGCCGTCACGCCCCGGCACCGGTCCCGGCGGCGACGGCTGCCCCGCGGCGGGCTGTCGGCCGTCCGGGCGATAGCGGAAGAAACCAGGCCGATAGTGACATTTTCCGATCATCCGAGCTGATATGTGTCGGATCATGAGCCCGCACACACGCCCGGTGACCGCGCGCCGCCCCCGCACGACCGCGGCCCCCGGAGACCGCACCCCCGCCCGTACCGTCACGCGCTGCGCGGCGCTCGCCCTCGTCGGCGCGCTGGTCTCGGGCTGCGGCGAGTGGCCCGCCACCCTCGACGGGCGGGGCGGGGTCGGATGGCTCCCGCACCACCCCGTCGCGCCCGCCCCCCTCCCCGGGGGCCACGCCGGGGCCCCCGTCCCCGAGGCGCCCCTCGCCGGGCCCTTCACCCTCGTCGCGGCCGGCGGCGTCGCCGCGTCCTCCCCGGTGGTCCTCGACACGGCGGAGAACGACGCACGGGACACCGGCTACGACTTCCGGCCCCTGTTCGGCGGCATCGAGCCCGTCGTCCACTCCGCCGACCTCTCCCTGTGCCACCTGGAGACGCCGCTCGGGCCGCTCCAGGGGCCCTTCACCGCGGGCCGGCGCCGCCAGGCCCCGCCCCAGCTCGCCACCGCGCTCAAGGCCACCGGCTTCGACTCCTGCGCCACCGCCTCCGACCACGTCCTGGACGGCGGGGTCCCCGGGGTGCGCCGCACCCTGGAGGCGCTGGAGACGGTCGGGCTGCGGCACTCCGGCTCGGCGCGCAGCGCCTCCGAACGCTCCCGCACCCAGCTGCTGCACGCCGTCGGCGGCGCCCGGGTCGCCCAGCTCTCCTACACCTACGGCATCAAGGAGTCCACCCGCCCCGCCGTCGCCCCCTGGACGGTCAGCCTGCTCGACGAGCGGCGGATCATCGCCGACGCCCGCGCGGCCCGCGAGGCCGGCGCCGATGTCGTCGTGGTCAGTGTGCACTGGGGGACCGAGGGCCGGGCCGAGCCCGACGCCCGCCAGCTCGAACTCGCCCGCGACCTCACCGCGGCCCGGACCGGCGGCCGCCCCGACATCGACCTCATCGTGGGCACCCACACCCATACCCCCCAGCCGTACGAGAAGGTCAACGGCACCTGGGTCGTCTACGGCCTCGGTGACCTCCTCGCCGACGCCACCCGCAAACCGGACGGCGACCGCGGCACCCTCGCCCGCTTCCGGTTCGCGCCGCCCGAGCGGGTGGGGGAGCGCTGGCAGGTCACCAAGGCCGAGTACGTGCCCCAGCTCGCCACCCGGACCCGCCCGGTCCGCACCGTCGACCTCGGCCGCATGGGCCCGCTCCCCAAGGCGGGCAAGGGCGTCGGCGCCGCCCGGCTCAAGGTCCTCGCCGCGCGGGCCAGGGCGCGCGACGAGATCAGCAAGGTGGTCCTCGGCCGCCACGCCGCCCAGGACGGGCTGACGATGGGCGGCTGACCCGCCCCGGGACGCCCGGCGGCGCCCCGCACGGCACACGCGCACGTCCCGTCGCCGCGATGTGCCACCCTGGTACGGGCTCCGGAGCCAGCCGGCCGGAGGGCACCGCGACGTACGACGAGGCCGCACCACGGCCGGGAAGGGACCGGAAGGCAGTGAGCGAGAATGCGGCCGTCCGGACCAGGAACCCCCGCGGACAGGGCGAGCGGCTGCGGGACGAGCTGCTGCGCGCCACCGAACGCCTGCTGGAGCAGGTCGGCAGCGAGGACGCGCTGTCGCTGCGCGCCGTCGCCCGTGAGGCCGGTGTCGCCGCCCCCAGCATCTACCGGCACTTCGCCGACAAGACCGAACTGGTCTGGGCGACCCTGGAGGTCAGCTTCGAACGGCTGGCGGGCGCGATGAGCGGGGCGGCCGCCGCCGCCCCCGCCGACGACCCGGTGGCCCGGCTCCGCGCCGGACTGCGCGCCTACTGCCACTACGCGGTCTCCCACCCCGCCACCTACCGGCTGCTCTACGAGACCCGGCAGACCCCGGTCACCCCCGAGCGGCTGGCCGGGCACCCGGCGGGTCTCGTCGTCCGCAACTGGAACGACGCCCTCACCGCGTGCGAGAAGGCCGGACGGCGGGTGCGCGGCACCCGGTCCGAGGCCCCGTACATGCTGTGGTCCGCCGTCCACGGCCGGGTCATGCTCTGGCAGGTCATGCCGAACCCCAAGGACACCGGCAGGCTCGACCGGTTCGTCGACGAGATCCTCACGCTGATGCTGGAGGACGCGGCGGACCCGGAAGCCGGGCAGGGCTGACGCCCGTCCGCCGTACCGCGGGGCGTGCGCCGAGAGGCCGTCCCGCCCTTCGCCGCCCCCGCGCGGCACCCTCTCTCCTCACCTCCGGGCACCGGTTTACCCGTTCATTACGGTTGTAAGTTTACAGTTGTTAGGCGAATGATCGACGCATGGCGCACCCCCCACCGACGTGCGCCCGAGGAGCGACATGACACTTTCCGCCGCCGCACCGGCACCCCTTCCCGTCGAACCCCCCGAGGGCTGCCCCTTCGACCCCCCGGCCGCCTTCGCCGCACTCCGCGCCTCCCGGCCGCTCTCCGAGATCTCCCTGCCGGACGGCAGCCGGGCCTGGCTCGCCACCCGCTACGACGACATCCGCGCGATCCTCGGCGACACCCGGTTCAGCTCCGACACCACCGTCCCCGGCTACCCCCTCAGCGGGATGACCGGCGGCCCCGCCCAGGGCCCGTACCGCGGCTTCATCCGCAGGGACCCGCCCGAGCACACCCGGCTGCGCCGCATGGTCACCCGCGAGTTCATGGTCAAGCGCGTCGAGGCGCTGCGCCCCGAGATCCAGCGCCTCACCGACGAACTCTGCGACGCCATGGAACGCGCCGAAGGACGCGAGAGAGGAGGAGTGGACCTCGTCGAGGCCCTGGCACTGCCCGTCCCCTCCCTCGTCATCAGTCTGCTGCTCGGCGTCCCCTACGACGACCACGCCCTCTTCCAGCGGCTGACCGGCACCCTCCTCTCCCGCACCGTCACCGAGGCGGAACGCGAGACGGCGCGCCGCGAACTGCGGGGCTACCTCGACCGGTTGGTCACCGCCAAGGAGGCCGCCCCCGGTGACGACATCCTCGGCCGGCTCATCACCGAACAGCAGCGGACCGGGGCGCTCACCCACGACGACGTGACGGCCTTCGCCGCCCTGCTGCTGATCGCCGGGCACGAGACCACCGCCAACATGATCGGCCTCAGCGCGCTCACCCTGATGCGCGAACCGGACGTCGCCCGGCGGCTGCGCGAGGACCCCGGCCTGATCCGCGGCGCCGTCGAGGAACTGCTGCGCTACCACAGCATCATCCGCAACGGCCCCCGCCGGGTCGCCACCGCCGACACCGAGATCGGCGGGCAGCTGATCCGCGCCGGCGAGGGCGTCGTCGTCGCCGTCCCCTCCGCCAACCGGGACGAGAGCGTCTTTCCCGACGCCGACCGCCTCGACGTGTGCCGCCCCAACGCCCAGCACCACGTCGCCTTCGGCTACGGCATCCACCAGTGCCTCGGCCAGGCCCTGGCCCGGGTCGAACTCCAGGTCGTCCTAGGGACGCTGCTGCGCCGCTTCCCGGCGATGCGGCCCGCCGTGCCGCTGGACGAGATCCCGTTCCGCACCGATATGTCGATCTACGGCTGCCACGCACTGCCCGTCACCTGGTGACGTACGGCACAGACCACCCCCCACCCCCTCCAGGAGACTCCTGCCATGAAGATCACCATCGATGCCGACAAGTGCTGCGCCGCCGGCCAGTGCGTACTGATCGCCCCCGAGGTCTTCGACCAGCGTGACGAGGACGGCGTGGTCGTCCTCCTGGACGCCGAGCCGCCCGCCGGGCAGCACGACGCGGTCCGCGAGGCCGCCGTCGTCTGCCCCGCCGCCGCCATCGAGGTCCACGAATGAGCGCCCGCCCCCTCGCCGTCGTCGGCGCCTCGGCCGCCGGACTCGCCGCCGCCGAGGCACTGCGCCGCTTCGGCTGGCAGGGCCCGCTCGTCCTCGTCGGCGACGAACCGCACCCGCCCTACGACCGCCCGCCGCTGTCCAAGCAACTGCTGCACGGCGGCTGGGAACCCGAACGGGTCCACCTGCGCAGCGCCGACCAGCTCGCACCGCTCGACCTCGACCTGCGGCTGGGCACCCGCGCGAGCGGCCTGGACGCCGCCACCCGCACCCTCACCCTGGACGACGGCAGCCGCCTGGCCTGCGCCGGAGTGATCATCGCCACCGGTGTCGCGGCCCGCACCCTGCCCGGCGCCGAGGGCATCGACGGCGTGCTGACCCTGCGCACCCTCGACGACGCCCTGGACCTGCGCGCCCGCTTCGCCGCACCCGGACGCCGCCTGGTCGTCGTCGGCAACGGCGTCCTCGGCTGCGAGGCGGCCGCCGTGGCCCGGGGGCTCGGACACGACGTCACCCTCGTCGGACGCACCCCGCTGCCGATGGCCGGCACGGTCGGCGACGAGGTCGGCGCCCTGCTCGCCGAGGAGCACCGGCGGCACGGCGTACGGCTGCTGACCGGTGCCGTCGACGGCTTCACCACCGAGGACGGACCGGACCGCCGGCTCACCGGCGTACGGCTGGCCGACGGGAGCGTGCTGCCCGCCGACACCGCCCTGCTCGCCGTCGGCTCCGTACCCGCCGTCGGCTGGCTGCGCGGCGAGCCCGCCCTCGACACCACCGACGGACTGCGCTGCGACGCGTACTGCGCAGCGGCCCCCGGCGTCTACGCCGCGGGCGACGTGGCCCGCTGGGACCATCCCGCCCACGGCACACCCCTGCGCTTCGAGCACCGGATGAACGCCACCGAGCAGGGCATGGCCGCCGCCCGCAACCTCCTCGCCGAACTCGCCGGGGAGGGACGCAGCCCGTTCGCGCCCGTCCCGTACTTCTGGTCCGACCAGTACGACGTCAAGCTCCAGGCGTACGGGCTGACGGCGGGCGCCGACCGGAGCGAGACCACCGTCCTGGACCGGGACGGCTGCCGCTTCGTCGCGCTCTACGGCCGCGGCGGCGACGCCGTCGGCGTCCTGGCCGCCGGACTCCCGCCCCGCCGTGTCCGGGAACTGCGCGCCCTCGCCGCCGCGCCCGCCCCCTGGGACGAGGCGCGCGAGAAGGTCCGGGAGGTCATCGAGGCCGTCTGACGGGGCGGGCCGCCGCACCCGCCGCGCCGTGCCGGATCATGGGGGGATGACCGATTCGTACGTACGGGTGCGCGGCGCCCGTGAGCACAACCTCCGCGGCGTCGACGTGGACATCCCGAGGGACGCGCTGGTCGCGTTCACCGGGGTGTCCGGGTCCGGCAAATCGTCACTGGCCTTCGGCACCCTGTACGCCGAGGCGCAGCGCCGCTACTTCGAGTCGGTCGCCCCCTACGCCCGCCGGCTGATCCACCAGGTCGGCGCCCCCAAGGTCGAGGACATCACCGGGCTGCCGCCCGCCGTCGCCCTGGAACAGCGGCGCTCCGCGCCCACCTCCCGCTCCTCCGTCGGCACCGTCACCACCCTCTCCAACACCCTGCGCATGCTGTTCTCCCGCGCCGGGGACTACCCGCCGGGCGCACCGCGGCTCGACTCCGACGCCTTCTCGCCCAACACCGCGGCCGGCGCCTGCCCCGAGTGCCACGGTCTGGGCCGTGTCCACCGCGTCACCGAGGACTCCCTCGTCCCGGACCCGTCCCTGTCGATCCGGGACGGCGCGGTGGCCGCCTGGCCGGGAGCCTGGCAGGGCAAGAACCTCCGCGACATCCTCGCCGCCCTCGGCCACGACATCGACCGGCCCTGGCGCGAGCTGCCGAAGGAGACCCGCGACTGGATCCTGTTCACCGACGAACAGCCCGTCGTCACCGTCCACCCCGTCCGCGAGGCCGGCCGCATCCAGCGCCCCTACAAGGGCCAGTACATGAGCGCCCGCCGCTATGTCCTGCACACCTTCGCCGACTCCAGGAGCGAGACCCTGCGCGCCCGCGTCCGAGGCTTCCTGGTCGCCGAACCCTGCCCGGCGTGCCAGGGCCGCCGGCTGCGGCCCGAGGCGCTGGCCGTCACCTTCGCCGGACACGACATCGCCGCCCTCGCCGGAATGCCGCTCGGCGCCCTGGCCGCGCTGCTGCGGCCCGCAGCCGAGGGGCCGGACGAGGAGGTGGCGGCCGCCCTCGCCCGCGACCTGGTCGCCCGGATCGGTGTCCTCACCGAACTCGGCCTCGGATACCTCGCCATGGACCGGCCCGCGCCCACCCTCTCCGCCGGGGAACTCCAGCGGCTGCGCCTGGCCACCCAGCTCCGCTCCGGTCTCTTCGGCGTCGTCTACGTCCTGGACGAGCCCTCCGCCGGGCTCCACCCGGCCGACACCGAGGCCCTGCTCACCGTGCTGGGCCGGCTCAAGGAGGCAGGCAACACCCTGTTCGTCGTCGAGCACGACATGGACGTGGTGCGGCGCGCCGACTGGATCGTGGACGTGGGCCCGAGGGCGGGGGAGCACGGCGGACGGGTGCTGCACAGCGGCCCGGTCGCCGCCCTCGCCCGCGTCCCCGAATCCGCCACCCGCCGCTTCCTCTTCGCCACCGAACCCCCGGCCGCGCGGACGCCCCGGACGCCCGTCGGAGAGGTGTCCCTGCGCGGGATCACCCTGCACAATCTGCGTGGCCTGGACGCGGTCTTCCCGCTCGGTGTCTTCACCGCCGTCACCGGGGTCTCGGGGTCGGGCAAGTCGACCCTGGTCAGCCGGGTCCTCGCGGACGCCGTCCGCGAACGGCTCGGCGGCGGGGCGGAGCCGGCCGGTGCCCCGGAGGCGGGGGAGGCGGACACCGGGACGACGGAGCGGGCCCGCCTCGCCGCGGCGCACGGGCTGGAGGCGGTGGACCGGCTGGTGCGGGTCGACCAGAAGCCGATCGGTCGCACGCCGCGCTCCAACCTCGCCACCTACACCGGTCTCTTCGACGCGGTGCGCAAGCTGTTCGCCGCCACCGACGAGGCGCGCGCCCTCGGCTACACCGCCGGACGGTTCTCGTTCAACGTCGCCTCCGGGCGCTGCGAGACCTGCCAGGGAGAGGGCTTCGTCGCCGTCGAACTCCTCTTCCTGCCCGGGACGTACGCGCCCTGCACCGCCTGCCACGGCTCCCGCTACCACCCCGACACCCTGCGGATCACCCACCGCGGGCGCTCCATCGCGGACGTCCTCGCGATGACCGTCGACGAGGCCGCCGTCTTCCTCGCCGACGTACCGGCCGCGGCCCGCAGCCTGCGCGCGCTCCGGGACGTCGGGCTGGGCTATCTGCGGCTCGGGCAGCCCGCGACCGAGCTGTCCGGCGGGGAGGCCCAGCGCATCAAGCTCGCCACCGAACTCCAGCGCACCCGGCGCGGCCACACCCTCTATCTGCTCGACGAGCCCACCACCGGGCTGCACCCGGCCGACACCGAGGTGCTGCTGCGGCAGTTGCACGGTCTGGTCGACGCCGGGCACACCGTCGTGGTCGTCGAGCACGACATGGACGTGGTGGCCGGGGCCGACCATGTGATCGACCTGGGGCCGGGCGGGGGCGCGGACGGCGGGCGGATCGTGGCGGCGGGGACCCCCGCCGAGGTCGCGGCGGCGCGGGGGAGCCGTACCGCGCCCTATCTGGCCCGACGCGGGAACACCGGGGAAATCTGACGTATACACGTCAAAAATCTTGGGCGTGCGCCTTCCCCTCTGTGCCGCGTCGTGTCTCAATGGGCGGCGCTCAGGTTGCTGACCATTCGTCAGTTCCCGTGGTCGGCACGGAGCCGAACGGAACCCCGTGGCGCACCGGCCCCCGCACGAGACCCCGACCACCGGTGCGCCACGGACCTTCCCCTCACAAAGGCGGTAGTCCATGAGACACGGCAGGCTCGGCATCGGCACGGCCCTCGGCGTCGCGCTGGCCGCGGCGGGCAGCCTCGCGCTGGCCCCCGCGGCGGGCGCGGTGAACCCGCGGAGCGCCACCCTCGCGTTCGACTGCGGCGCCTACGGCTCGGGCACGGCGAACCTCACCGCGAGCCAGAGCGGCACCAGCGCCACCATCACCCTCTCGACCTCGGCCATCACCGCTCCCCTCGACGTCGGCGCCAACTCCGTCACGTCCACCCTCACCCTCACCAAGAACGGCTCCGGCAGCACGACGTTCACCGGCTCCTCCAACCCCGCCATCCCGGCGGGCAGCGCCGTCTCCACCGGCCCCCTCAAGGGCACCGTCGCCTCGGGCGACAGCCTGGCGGCCACTTCGCTCAAGGTCGTGGTGTTCGGTATCACCGCCACCTGCAAGGCCACCTCGGCACAGAGCCCCGGCCCGTTCGTCTTCTGACGGCCGGTGGCGGCCCGCCGGGCACGGCGCCCGGCGGGCCGCCACTACGGGCTCAGGCCCCGCCGTCCCCGTCCCCGGCCGCCCGCGCCCGCTCCGCCTTGCCCACCTCGGACCGGCGGTAGGAGTAGCCGAAGTAGACGACCAGACCGACCAGGAACCACACCACGAACCGCACCCAGGTCTCCCACTCCAGGAACGTGACCAGCCAGAGCGAGAACACCACACCGATCGCCGGGACCACCGGCATCCCCGGCGTACGGAACGTCCGCGGCAGGTCCGGGCGCTTGTAGCGCAGCACGATCACCGCGACGCACACCACCACGAACGCCAGCAGGATGCCGATGTTCGTCAGCTCGGCGGCCTCCCCGATCGGCAGCAGCCCGGCGATCACCGCCGAGGCGATCCCCACGATCCAGGTCACCCGCGTCGGTACGTGCCGCGTCGGATGGGTCTTGGCGAACCACTTCGGCAGCAGCCCGTCCCGGCTCATCGAGAACCACACCCGGGTCACCCCGAGCATGAACGTGAACATCACCGTGAGGATGCCGATGATCGCGCCGGCCGCGATGACGTCCGCGAGACCCGTCAGCCCCACCGCCTTGAACGCCGAGGAGAAACCGCTCTTGGGGTCGATGTCCCGGTAGTTCTGCATCCCCGTCAGCACCAGGCAGGCCAGCACGTACAGCACCATCGAGATCACCAGCGAGTAGATGATCGCCCGCGGCATGTGGCGCTGCGCGTCCCGTGACTCCTCGGCCGCCGTGCTCATCGCGTCATAACCGAAGACCGCGAAGAAGACGGTGGCCGCGCCCGTGATCGCGCCCCCGACGCCGAACGGGAAGAACGGGTGGTAGTTGCCGGTCTTGATGTGGAAGAACCCGACGCCGATCACCACCAGGACCACCAGCACCTTCAGTGCCACCACAATGGTCTCGAAGCGCGCGGCGTTCTTGATGCCCAGCGTCAGCAGATACGCGATCAGCAGGCACAGCGCCGCCGCGAACAGATCGATCCGGTGCCCCGGCCCGGTACCCGGCGCGCCCAGCATCCAGGTGGGCAGCGGGATGCCCAGCTCGCCCAGCAGGAAGTTGAAGTAGCCGGAGATGCCGATGGCGACCACCGCCACGATCGCGGTGTACTCCAGCAGCAGGTCCCAGCCGATGAACCAGCCCGCCAGCTCACCCAGCACCGCGTACCCGTAGGTGTAGGCCGACCCCGCCTTCGGGATCAGCCCGGCGAACTCCGCGTACGAGAACGCCGCCGCCGCGCTCGCCACCCCCGCGATCAGGAACGACACCAGGACCGCGGGCCCCGCCTTCCCGTTGGCGACCGTGCCCGCCAGGGTGAAGATGCCCGCGCCGATGATGCCGCCGACACCGATGGCGGTCAGCTGCCACAGCCCCAGCACCCGTGTCAGCCGCTGCTCCGCACCGCCCTCGGTCTCCTCGATGTGGTCGATCGGTTTCCGGCGCAGTACGCCGTGTCCCGCACGCAGCCCCATTGCTGATCCCTCCGAACGCACAGTCGATGTCCGCCGGCGGATCATCATGGCGTCAAGAAGCCTCCGGTGGAAGGCGACTCCCTGGTACGAGATGAGGCCGTTGCGGCCGTTGAGCCGTACCGGTTCCCGCCCGCACCCCGTGCCCCGCAGGTCAGGAGGGGTCCTCCAGCCGGAACCCGACCTTCAGCCCGACCTGGTAGTGCTCGATCTCCCCGTCGACGATGTGCCCGCGCATCTCGACCACCTCGAACCAGTCGAGGCGGCGCAGCGTCCGCGAGGCGCGCGCCACACCGTTGCGGATCGCGGTGTCCAGGCTCTCGTGGGACGTGCCGACGATCTCGGTCACCCGGTACGTGTGCTCGGTCACGGTGTCCTCCCTCGCCGGGGCGGCGCTCCGCCCGTGCCCTACCACCGTGCCCCAGGGCCGCCGGGCCCACCAGCGGAGCGGCGGGCGGCAGGTCCCTTCGTCGGACCCTGCCTGCCGGGCGTCGCGGGGCAGGAGCGGCCCTACGGCACGACGGTGACCGGCCAGCGCCCGGCCTTCACCAACCGGACCGCGACCGAGCCCATGATGCGGTGCCCCGCCGACTCCGAGGCGCCGACCACCACCGCGTCCGCCCGCAGGTCGTCCGCCATCCGCACCATGCCCGTGTAGGGGTCCCCGCGCAGGGTGTGGAACTCCCAGCGCAGGTCGTACAGCCCCGCCAGCCGCTCGGTGGCCCTGCGGATCTCGGCCATCAGCTCCTCCGCCACCTCGTCCGTGGCGTCCATCAGCGGCGCCCCCATCGCCGCGCCGGCCGGCAGCAGCGGCTGGACGTACACCAGGACGAGCTTCGCCCCCTGGCGCCGGGCAAGTCCGGCCGCGTACGCGGCGGCGCGCCAGGACGAGTCGGATCCGTCGATGCCGACGACGATGACCTTCGGGCCGTCCGTACCGCGCTCGAAGGGCGCGGGCGAGTTCTGCTCCACACCGCCGAGGCTATCCGTACACCCGTCCGGGCGACGCCCGGGGGACGGGCGGAGCACCGTCCTGCCTGCGGCGATGCCGTCAGGGCCGGTCCGGTACGACCGCCGGGGGCCAGCTTCCCGGGGCGAGCACCCCGCGGACGTACGCCATGGCGACCAGGGCGGTACGGCCCTGGACCCGCCAGCGGCGGGAGAGCCGCGTCAGGTGGTAGTTGACGCCGTCCACCGTCAGGCCCAGCGCGGAGCCGATCGACGCCGTGGTGGCGCCGCCCGCGGCGAGCGCCAGGATGCGGGCCTCCACCGGGCTGACCACCGCGGGCGGCGTCTTCGGCGGGGGCGTCTCGCGTACCCGCAGCACGGCCAGCAGCACCGGCTGCGGCGGGTCGCCGACCGGGTCGATCGTCAATTCCCCCTCCCGTACCGCCCCGTCGGTGGCGCGGCGCCACCGCACCGCCACCGGGTAGCGCGACCGGTGCCCCAGCCGCAGAGCCTCCGACAGCCGGTGCAGCTGGGCCTTGGCCAGTGGCTGGAACAGGTCCAGCAGATTGCGGCCGCGCAGCCCGCCCGGGGCGGTGCCCCACTCCTCCGCCATCGCGGGATTGGCGATCATCACCGCGCCGTCCGCCCGGCACACCGCGATCGGGGTGGGGATGCGGTCGAGGAGGGTGAGGAAGTAGTTGTGCCAGGACCGGGCGGACGGCGCCCGCGGCAGACCCGTCGCACCGCTCCCGGCGGGCCCCGCCCGCCCGCCGCTCGCCGTCCCCCCGGCGGACCCCTCGCCCATCGTGCCCCTCGCAGCTCGTGCCCCGGCCCCCGTCCGGCCCGTGCGCAAGGGCCGGCGGGGACATTTGACTGCACAATCATGCAGTCGTCGGGCGCCGGGCGGCGCACCGGGCCACGCACGCTGGAGACATGACCGACACCATCGCGCTCCCCGACGGACCACGCGCCGACGGCCACGGCATCCCGGTGGCCGACCTCTCCGCGACGGGCCTGTCCGGCACGCCCATCCAGCAGGCCATGGAACTGGCGCGGGTCCACGGCCCGGTGTTCCTGCGCCGGTTCCACGACCGCGAGACCCTGCTCGTCAGCTCACTGGACCTGGTCACCGAGATCGCCGACGAGAACCGCTTCGCCAAGGGCGTGTCGGTGGTGCTGGAGAACGTCCGGGAGTTCGCCGGGGACGGCCTGTTCACCGCGTACAACGAGGAGCCCAACTGGGCCAGGGCGCACGACCTGCTGATGCCGGCCTTCGCGCTGGGCTCGATGCGCACCTACCACCCCGCGATGCTCAAGGTCGCCCGCCGGGTGCTGGCCAGTTGGGACCGCAAGGCCGCCGAGGGCCGCGCCGCCGACGTCCCCGAGGACATGACGCGGATGACGCTGGACACCATCGGCCTCGCCGGATTCGGCTTCGACTTCGGGTCGTTCACCCGCGACACCCCGCACCCGTTCGTGGCGTCGATGGTGCGCTGCCTCGAATGGAGCATGAAGCGCTTCGCCCGCGAGCCGGGCAGCGACCACACCGCCGAGGACGCCGCGTTCCGCGCCGACTCCGCCCATCTGGCCTCCGTCGTCGACGAGGTGATCTCCGCCAGGACCGCGAGCGGGGAGCACATCGACGACGACCTGCTCGGCCTGATGCTCGCCGCCACCGACGGCGACGGCCCCGTCCTCGACCCCGCCAACATCCGCAACCAGGTCATCACCTTCCTCATCGCCGGGCACGAAACCACCTCCGGCGCCCTGTCCTTCGCCCTCTACCACCTCCTCAAGGACCCCGTCGCGCTCCGCCTCGCGCAGCGGGAGGCGGACGCGCTGTGGGGCGACGACCCGGACCCCGACCCGTCGTTCGACGACATCGCCCGGCTCCCTTTCATCCGGCAGGTGCTCAACGAGTCCCTGCGCCTGTGGCCCACCGCCGCCGCGTTCACCCGCCGGGCACGGCGCGACACCCTGCTCGGCGGCCGCTACCCGGTACGCGCCGGGCAACTGCTCACCGTGCTCACCCCGATGCTGCACCGCGACCCGTGCTGGGGCGACAACCCCGACCTGTTCGACCCCTCCCGCTTCACCCCGGAGGCCGAGGCGGCCCGCTCCCCGCACGCGTACAAGCCGTTCGGCACCGGCGAACGCGCCTGCATCGGCCGGCAGTTCGCGCTGCACGAGGCGACCATGCTGCTCGGCCTGCTGGTGCACCGCTACCGGCTGACCGACCCCACCGGCTACACCCTGCGCGTCAAGGAGACACTGACCCTCAAGCCGGACGGTTTCACCCTCGTCCCGCGGCCGCGCACCCCCGAGGACCGTGCCGCGAACCGCGCCGCGCTGGCCGTCCTCCCCGGCACCCCCACCACCGGCCCCGGCGGCGAGGAGACCGCGGACGGCCTGCCCACCCGGGCCCGCCCCGGCACCGGCCTGCTGGTGCTGCACGGCTCCAACTACGGCACCTGCCGCGCCTTCGCCGAACGCCTGGCCGGCGAGGCCGCCGACCTCGGCTTCGAGGCCACGGCCGCCCCGCTCGACGCCCACGCCGGAGGACTGCCCGACGACCGGCCCACCGTGATCGTCGCCGCCTCCTACAACGGGCAGCCCACCGACGACGCCGCCGCGTTCGTCCGCGCCCTCACCACCGCGCCCGACGGCTTCGCGACCGATGTGCCGTTCGCCGTCCTCGGCGTCGGCGACCGCAACTGGGCCGCGACCTACCAGCACGTCCCCACCCTCATCGACGAACGGCTCGCGGCCCTCGGCGGCGAACGCCTGCTGCCGCGCGCCGAGGCCGACGCCTCCGGCGATCTGGCGGGCACCGTACGGGAGTTCGCCGCCGCGCTCCGTACCGTCCTGCTGACCCGCTACGGCGATCCCGCCACCGCCGGCGCGCGCGCCACCGCCCCCGCCGCCACCGCCTACACCGTCACCGAGATCTCCGGCGGCCCCCTCGACGCGCTCGCCGCCCGCCACGACCTCGTCCCGATGACCGTCACCGAGGCGTACGACCTGACGGCGCCCGGACGGCCGCGCCCCAAGCGGTTCCTGCGGATCGCCCTGCCGGACGGTGTCGGCTACCGCACCGCCGACCATCTCGCGGTGCTCCCCGCCAACTCCCCGGCCGCCGTCGACCGCGCCGCCCGCGCCCTCGGCGCCGACCCGGACACCGTCCTGGCCCTCCACACCGGGCGGCCCGCCCGCGACGCCCTGCCCGTCGACCGCCCGCTGACGGTGCGCCAACTCCTCACCCGCCACCTGGAACTCGGCGCCCGTGCGACCCCCGCCGACCGGGCCGTGCTCGCCGCCCACCACCCCTGCCCGCCCGAACGCGCCGCGCTGGAGAACCTCCCCGACGACGACCCGCGCACCCTCGTCGACCTTGTCGAGGACCACCCGGCCCTGCGCGGCGCGCTGCCCTGGCCGGTGGTCCTGGACCTGCTGCCGCCGATGCGCCCCCGCCACTACTCCGTGTCGTCCTCGCCCGCCACCGGCCCCCGCCACGCGGACCTGATGGTCTCGCTGCTGCCCGGCGGCACCGGATCGGCCCATCTGCACGCCCTGCGGCCCGGGGACACCGTCCTCGCCCGGGTGCAGCCCTGCCGGGAGGCGTTCCGCCTCGACCCCGAGGACCCCACTCCGGTCATCATGGTCGCGGCCGGCACCGGCCTCGCGCCGTTCCGGGGCGCGGTCGCCGACCGGGTGGCCGCGGGGCAGACCGCCCCCGCCCGCCTCTACTTCGGCTGCGACGACCCCGACGCCGACTTCCTGCACGCCGGGGAGTTCGCCGCCGCCGAAGCGGCCGGAGCCGTCTCGGTGCGCCCGGTGTTCAGTGCCCGCCCCGAGCGGGGCCTGCGCTTCGTCCAGCACCGCATCGCCGCCGAGGCCGACGAGGTGGGCCGGCTGCTGGAGGACGGGGCGCGGGTGTACGTCTGCGGCGACGGCAGCCGGATGGCGCCCGGCGTCCGCGACGCGTTCCGCGCCGTGTACGCCTCCCGCACCGGCGCCTCGGAGCAGGAGTCCGAGGCATGGCTGCGCGAACTGACCGCCGCGGGCCGCTACATCGAGGACGTGTACGCGGCCGGCTGATGGGCGGAGAAGACGGAAAGCGGTGAGGGCGGGGACGGTCACCGGTCGTCCCCGCCCTCACCGCTGCGGCCGGTCAGCCGTCCCGGCCCTCCGCCGGTCCGGGCGCCGCCCCCGGCAGATGGACGACGACGAGGGCGAGCACCGCGACGGTGACGTTCCTGGTCGCCGCGTCCAGGCCGTTCCAGCTCTTGGACTGCCACATCGCGAACCACTCGCCGCCGATGGCGAGGAAACCCGCGCCGAACAGCAGCACCACCATCAGCAGCCCCACCGTGGACAGCCACCGGGCCCGTACGAACCGGCCGGTGCGCAGCCCCGCGCACCACAGCGCGGTCGCCGCGAGCAGCACCAGCGCGCCCGCCGTCTCCCACACGATGATCGCCACATAGGCCGCGTCCTGGAGCGGACGCGAGGTGACGGCCCGCCACATCAGGTCCTCGTCCCGGAACGTGGTGTCCATGGCCAGGACATGGCGGACGAACTGCTGGTTGGTGCCGAAGTCGGTGATGTTGCCGAAGGCGACCAGTGCGAGATACAGCGCCACCGTTCCGGTCAGCACGGTCGCCGCGAGCGGCAGGGCCGCGCGGCCCCGCGCACCGGCGTCGCGCGCCAAGGGCCCGCTCATGCCGCCACCGCGAGACGGAAGCGGCCGCTCGCCAGCGGAGCGTTGTGCCGGATCAGGGCCTCGGCCAGGCCGAATTCATTGGGGAAGTCCATGGGGACGATGCCCAGGCCCGTCCAGCCGCTCGCACCCGGACTCTCCAGCAGGCTCTTGACCTGCGGGTTGAGGCGGTCGGCGTTGGAGCGGGGCGGGAGCAGCGCCGCGGTGCTGACGAAGTTGACGTACAGCTTGCCGGGCTCGGCGACCGCCTTGCGGAACTGGGCCTCGATCTTCGGCCACTTCCCGAACGGCTCGGTCATATAGGCGTCCTGGATGTCGAACAGCCGCGGATCGGCGTACCGCACACCCGGCAGGTTGTCGCCGTCGGCGAGCAGGACGACCTTGCCGCGCGCCTCGCCCAGTGTGGGCAGGGTGTCCTCCAGCCGGAACAGCGACCGGTACCCCTTGTCGTCGAGGTAGACGTCGAAGATGCGGCGGAACTCCTCGGCGGAGACCTCCGAGTACTCCTGCTTGACGCGCATCAGCACCGTCTCGGACGGGTGCGCCCGCAGGAACGCCCGGCAGGCGTTGAGCACATCGCCGAACATCAGCTGCTGGTAGAAGGCGCCGTGGTGGATGGCGAAGACCCCGTCGATGGCCCGGCAGCGTACGTCGAGGAAGCGGATGCCGCTGGTGAGCTGGGCGTCGACCAGGGTGTTCTGGCAGGCGACCCAGGGGCCGCCGAACCGGGCGCCGGAGTCATGGGTGCCCGGGATCGTCAGCCGCCCGAGCGGGGTGGCGTCGCCGATGCCCGCCATCCAGTCCTGGCCGGTGAGGGTACGGGGCGCGGCCAGTGCCGTCCCGCCGCCCGCCGCCGCCAGCAGCCCGGCGGCCGACAGTCCGGCCGCCCCTCTGAGAAATCCGCGCCGGTCCAGCGCCATACCCCTGCCCCTCGTCGTCGCCGCCCGCGGCGGTCTCCCCGGCGTGTACGGGATGCGTACACGCGTTCGCGGCATGGAACCACACGTGGCGCGGGCGCGGCACCGGGCGCGTGCCGGCCCGGTGCCGCTACGGGGCGGGACGAGGGGTCAGGGACGGACGGCGAGCGAGAGGGCGAAGCGGCCCCGCTCGTCCGTCCACCAGTGGCGCAATGCGAGCCCGGCGGCGCGCAGTTCGTCCCGTATGCCGTCCTCGCGGAACTTGGCGGAGACCTCGGTGCGCAGCTCCTCGCCCGCCGCGAACGGGACCACCAGGTCGAGCGAGGGGACCTTCACGGTCAGTTCCGCGCGGGCCCGCAGCCGCATCTCGATCCACTCCCGCCGCGCGTCCCACAACGCGACATGGTCGAAGAGATCCGGATCGAAGTCGGCGCCCAGCTCGCGGTTGACCACCAGCAGGACGTTCTTGTTGAAAGCGGCGGTCACGCCCTGAGGGTCGTCGTACGCGGCGACCAGCGTCGCCTCGTCCTTGACCAGATCGGTACCGAGCAGCAGCGCGTCCCCCGGGGACAGCAGCGCGTGGACCGACCGGAGGAACGCGGCCCGCTCGGCGGGCAGCAGATTGCCGATGGTGCCGCCGAGGAACGCCAGCAGCCGGGGCCCCGGGACCGGCGGCAGGTCGATACCGTGCTCGAAGTCGGCGACGAGGGCGTGCACGGCGAGGCCGGGATGGTCCGCGAGCAGTGCCCGCCCGGCGTTCTCCAGCGCCGAAGCGCTGACGTCGACGGGCACATAGGCGCGCAGCCCCGTCAGGGCGGACAGCAGATGACGGGTCTTCTCCGACGACCCGGACCCCAGCTCGATCAGGGTGCGGGCCCCGGTGGCGGAGGCGATGACCGGGGCGCGGGCGAGCAGGATCTCCCGCTCGGCGCGGGTCGGGTAGTACGCCGGGAGCCGGGTGATCCGCTCGAACAGCTCGCTGCCGCGGGCGTCGTAGAACCACTTCGGCGGCAGCGTCTTGGGCGTGGCGGTGAGCCCCCGGGTCACATCGGCGCGCAGGGCCGCGGCGGTGGCGTCGGGGGGCAGGGTACGGGTGAGGGTGAACGGGCTCACGGTGCGGGCTCCTCAAGAGGGGTGAGACGGACGCCGGTACATGTCGCGCGCACCAGCGTGCGGTCGGGTACCTCCGTCCAGTGGGGGGAGTCGTCGTAGGGCTCGGAGGCGACGACCGTGCCGCCGCCGGGGATGGCCAGATGGAAGAGGGTGTCGCCCCAGGTGGTGCCGGTGACGGTCGTGCCGTCCGTCATCAGGAACGTCAGCCGGGAACCGGGCGCGGCGGCGGCCACCGCGGCGACCACACCCGCCAGCGCCGTCCCCGCGTCGTCGCCGAGCGCCATCCGGTGCCGTACCAGCGCCCAGCAGAACGCCGCGTCGCAGCGGGCCTCCAGACGCAGCAGATCCCCGGGCGGCAGTGTGCCGGCCAGCGCGTCCAGGGAGCCGGGCCAGCCGGTCACCGCCCCGTTGTGGCTGAACAGGTACCGGTCGGCGAGGTACGGCGCGGCCGCGGCCTCCGGGTCCGCCCCGCCCGCCGTGGCGTCGCGCACCGCCGCCAGCAGCGCGCCGGTACGGATCACCCGGGCCAGGCCGGGCAGGCACTCGTCGGCCCAGATCGGACCGGCCCGGCGGTAGCGCGCGGGCACCGGATCGCCCGGCGCGTACCAGCCGACGCCGAAACCGTCCGCGTTGACCGTGCCGTGCCGCTGGCGGCGCGGCGCCCATGACTGCCGGTACAGACCCTGCGGCGGCTCCAGCACCACCTGTCCGAAAGGGATCGCCGGACCCACATACGCGATGTGTCGGCACATCAGCGCCGGGCACCTCCCCGCCTCATGCGTCCACCGCGCAGCCGGCGTCGCGGGCGGTGCGGAACCCGGAGAAGATCTGCCGGCGGACCGGCAGGTCCCAGTTGCGGAAGGTGCCCCGGCAGACCACCGGGTCGACGGCGAACGACCCGCCGCGCAGCACCTTGTACCGGTCCCCGAAGAACACCTCCGAGTACTCCCGGTAGGGGAAGGCGGCGAACCCCGGGTACGGCAGGAAGTCGCTCGCCGTCCACTCCCACACATCACCGATCAACTGCCCCACGCCCAGCGGCGACCGGCCCTCCGGATAGCTGCCGACCAGGGCGGGCTGGAGATGCCGCTGCCCCAGGTTGGCGTGCGCGGCCGTCGGGTCCTCGTCGCCCCAGGGGTAGCGCGTCGACCGCCGGGAGTCCGGGTCGTGGCGGGCGGCCTTCTCCCACTCCGCCTCGGTCGGCAGCCGCCGCCCCGCCCAGCGCGCGTAGGCGTCGGCCTCGTACCAGCTGACGTGCAGCACCGGCTCGTCCGGCGGCACCGGCTCGGTCACCCCGAACCGGCGGCGCAGCCAGCCGGAGCCCTCACGGCGCCAGAACAGCGGCGCGCACAGCCCCTCACGGCGGACGAGGTCCCAGCCCCCGGGCGCCCACCAGCGTTCCTCGTCGTAGCCGCCGTCCTCGATGAACCGCTGATAGGCGGCGTTGCTCACCGGCGCGGTGTCGATCAGGAACGGGTGGACCATGCGGCGGTGGGCGGGCCGCTCGTTGTCGAGTGCCCACGGCTCGGTGGAGGTGCCCATGGTGAACGGGCCGCCGGGGACCAGGACCTCACAGGGCAGGATGCCGTCGGAGGTGACCGGCGGCGCCGGCGCCGCGAGGGCGGCCGGGCCCTCGCGGAGCTGGTGGGTGATGAGCATCGTCTCGTCGTGCTGCTGCTCGTGCTGGGCGATCATGCCGAACGCGAAGCCCGCGTCGAGCAGCGGCGTGCCGTGCAGCACGGTGCGCTCCAGTACGTCCAGCACCCGGCCGCGGACCTCGCTGACGTAGCCGTGCGCCTCGGCGGGGCCCAGCAGCGGCAGCGAGGGACGGTCGGCGCGCGGGTGCGCGAAGGCGTCGTAGACGGAGTCGATGTCCGGGCGCAGCGCGTCGTGCCCGCCGACGGCGCGCAGCAGCCACTGCTCCTCCTGGTTGCCGATGTGCGCCAGGTCCCACACCAGAGGGGACATCAGGGGGGAGTGCTGGGCGAGCAGATCCGGCTCCTCGACGCAGGTGGTCAGCAGCCGGGTGCGGTCGCGGGCGGTGCGCAGCGCCGTCGCGGCGCGCTCGCGCAGCGCCTCGGGGGCGGCGGGGTCACAGGTCACGGGCTTTCCTTCCCGGGAGTGGGGCCGGCCGCGGCGGCACC
>NZ_JCANQV010000036.1:0-29635 GCF_059553635.1 Candidatus Streptomyces philanthi | reverse complement strand
CAGACGGCCAGTCGGCCGCCCTCCGGCGCGTGGACCCGGAACGCCACCGCGCAGTCCTCCGGGGTGAGCATCTGTCCCGGCTGGACGGCGAACGGTGTCAGCGCCGGACCCGCCGCCCGCAGGCACTCGGGGAACCGCACCGGCGCCGAGGAGCCGAGCACCCCCCAGCCCAGCAGCTCCCGGCCGGGCGCGTCGGAGCGGACGAGCAGCAGTCCGCTGTCCGGATCGGCCAGCAGCAGACGGTCGTTGCTGTCCTCGGTGATCTGCAGAAGCAGTGTCGTTTCACCGCCGCGGCCCAGATGCACCACCACGGTCTTGGTCCGCCCGTCCCGCTCCTGGTCGACCGCGAGCAACTGCCCGTCACGGTCCAGCCAGACACCGCCCGTGCAGCGTCCCGGCAGCTCCGCCAGGTGCTCGGGACCGTAACGGCCGCCGTGCACCAGCCAGAGCGAGGTGCTGCGCTCACGGCGCGTCAGCGCGTACCCGAGCAGCCCGCCGGGCGCGGGCGGAAGGAGTGTCAGCTCGGGCGCCTCGATCATGCCGAGCGGGACCTCTCCCGTCCCCGGGCCCGTGGGGTAGAGCAGCGCCAGCGCGAACCGCTCGCCGATCCGGCGGCGGATGAGCACCCGGCCGTCCGCGAGCGGCAGCACCTCGCTGTCCGGCTCCTCGGGGCGGCTGCCGGGAAGCTGCACCGCGTAGGGCTCGGGCCCGCTCATCGTCCAGCGCTCCGGGAACCACGCCCCCGGCGCATCCTCACGGCGTGTGAGCCGGGCGGCGTACGAACCGTCGGCGGTGATCGTCAGAGCCGCCCGGTGCACGCCTGTGAACTGGGCCGATTCCTCGTGTGTACGTACCGTCATCGAATGGTCACCTCCAGTCAGGTGACTGAAGGTAGTTATCGCACTTCCAGGCGATCAATACGAGATGCCCTACTTCACGCATACGTGTGGGAATGCCCCTGAAGTGCTGTACGGGCGGGGGTGGGTGTGCTGCCCCCTGCCCGGTGCGCATAAGGTCAGGCATACCTAAGTTGGCCTTGTGCTGCCCGGAGGGGGCGCGTCGCGCTGCCCCGACCGCGTGGTCCGGCCGCCGGTCCGACCCCTGGAGTACGTGATGTCCCTTCGCCGCCGCGGCGCCGCCGCCCTGGCCCTCACCGCCGCCGGAGCCCTGACCCTCGGGGCCTGCGGCACGTCCGACGACGGCGGCGGCAGCGGCGGAGCCGGCTCCAAGTCCGTCGCCCAGGGCGGCAAGGACTTCGGTAAGGCCGCCGAGGAGACCGCCAAGATGGGCACCGACGCCAAGCCCGGCGCCTTCCCCCGCACCCTCACGCACGCCATGGGCACCACCGAACTCAAGGCCGCCCCCCGGCGCGTGGTCGTCCTCGACGTCGGCGAACTCGACAACGTCGTCTCCCTCGGCATCAAGCCCGTCGGCTACGCCCCCACCGAGGGCGACGAGTCGCTCCCCGACTACCTCAAGAAGGACGCCGGCCACCCCCAAAGCGTCGGCACCATCAACGGCCTCAACCTGGAGGCCATCAACAAGCTCAAGCCCGACCTCATCCTCGGCAGCAAGCTCCGCGCCGAGAAGCAGTACCAGCAGCTGAAGAAGATCGCGCCCACCGTCTTCTCCATCCGCCCCGGCTTCACCTGGAAGGAGAACTACCTCCTCAACGCCGCGGCCCTGGACCGGACGGAGCAGGCCAGGGCCAACCTCGCCGCCTACGAGAAGAAGGCGCACCGGCTCGGCGCCGACCTCGGCGCGCACAAGCCGACCGTCACGATGCTGCGCTACATGCCGCAGTTCACCCGCCTCTACGCGCAGCAGTCCTTCATCGGCACCGTCCTCAAGGACGTCGGCCTGCCCCGCCCCGAGAACCAGCGGGTGAACGACCTCGCCGTCGAGGTCAGCCCGGAGAACATCAACCAGGCCGACGCGGACTGGATCTTCACCGGCGTCTACGGCGACCCCAAGGCCACCAAGCGCGACACCGCCGAGAGCAACCCCCTGTGGAAGAACCTCAGGGCCGTCAAGGAGGGCCACGCCAAGAACGTCAAGGACGAGACCTGGTACCTCGGCCTCGGCGTCACCGCCGCCAACAGCGTCCTCGACGACCTGCGCGGCTACCTCGTCAAGTGACACCCGCCCCGCCCCGGCCGCCCCGGCACCGGCGGCCAGGGGCGGCCGGTACGCGGGCGGGGGGTACCCTTCCCTCCGTGCCCGCACTGTCTGAAGTCCTCACCGCGCTCGACGCCCTGTGGCCCCCGGAGCGGGCCGAACAGTGGGACGCCGTCGGTACGGTCTGCGGCGACCCCGAGGCCGAGGTCCGCCGCGTCCTGTTCGCCGTCGACCCCGTCCAGGAGATCGCCGACGAGGCCGTCACCCTCGGTGCCGACCTCCTCGTCACCCACCACCCGCTCTATCTGCGCGGGACGACGACGGTCGCGGCGTCCACCTTCAAGGGCAGGGTCGTGCACACGCTCATCAAGCACGACATCGCCCTGCACGTCGCGCACACCAACGCCGACACCGCCGACCCCGGTGTCTCGGACGCCCTCGCCGGAGCGCTGGACCTGCGGGTCCTCGCCCCGCTGGTGCCCGACCCCACGGACCCGGCGGGCCGCCGCGGCCTGGGCCGGATCTGCGAACTCGACCACCCGATGAGCCTGGCCGAGTTCGCCCGGTACGCCGCGGCCCGGCTGCCGGCCACCGTCCAGGGAGTACGCGCGGCAGGCGACCCGGACCGCGAGATCCGCACCGTCGCGGTCTCCGGCGGCTCGGGCGACAGCCTCTTCGGCGACGCGCGGGCGGCCGGTGTGGACGCTTTCCTCACCGCCGACCTGCGCCACCACCCGGCCTCCGAGGCCACCCAGCACAGCCCGCTGGCACTGCTGGACGCCGCCCACTGGGCCACCGAATGGCCCTGGTGCGAGCAGGCCGCGGCCCAGCTCGACGCGGTCTCCGACCGGCACGGCTGGGGCCTGCGCACCCATGTCTCCCGTACGGTCACCGACCCCTGGACCGCCCACGCGGCGTCCACCCCCCTCTCCACCCCGACGCACACCCCAGGAGCCCCCCGCTGAACGCCGCGCCCGCCGACCAGATCCGCCTCCTTGAGGTCCAGGCCCTCGACGTCCGGCTCACCCAGCTCGCGCACAAGCGCAAGAACCTCCCCGAGCTGGCCGAGCTCCAGAGCCTGGAGGCCGACCTCACCCAGCAGCGCGACCTGCTCGTCGCCGCCCAGACCGAGGAGAGCGACACCGCCCGCGAGCAGACCAAGGCCGAGCAGGACGTCGACCAGGTCCGCCGGCGCGCCGCCCGCAACCAGCAGCGCCTGGACTCCGGCGCCGTCACCTCCCCCAAGGACCTGGAGAACCTCCAGCACGAACTCGCCTCGCTCGCCAAGCGCCAGGGCGACCTGGAGGACGTCGTCCTGGAGGTCATGGAGCGCCGTGAGTCCGCGCAGGCGCGGGTCGCCGAGCTGACCGAGAAGGCCGCCGCCGTCCAGACCAAGGCCGACGAGGTCACCGCCCGCCGCGACGCCGCCTGGGCGGAGATCGACGCCGAGGCCGGCACGGTCACCAAGGAACGCGAGCTGACCGCCGCCGACCTCCCCGCCGACCTGCTGGGGCTCTACGACCGGCTGCGGGAGAAGCACGGCGGCATCGGTGCCGCCCGCCTCTACCAGCGCCGCTGCGAGGGCTGCCGCCTGGAGCTGGACATCACCGAGCTGAACGACGTCCGCGCCGCGGCCGCCGACGCCGTCGTGCGCTGCGAGAACTGCAGCCGCATCCTCGTCCGCACCCCGGACTCGGGCCTGTAGGCCGTGGCCCGCACCTTCGTCGTCGAGGCGGACGGCGGGTCCCGCGGCAACCCGGGGCCCGCCGGCTACGGCGCCGTCGTCCTCGACCCGGCCACGGGCGAGACGCTGGCCGAGGCCGCCGAGTTCATCGGCACCGCGACCAACAACGTCGCCGAGTACCGGGGCCTGCTCGCCGGACTGCGGGCGGCCCACGCCCTCGACCCCGAGGCACGTGTCCGGGTGCGGATGGACTCCAAGCTCGTCGTGGAGCAGATGTCCGGCCGCTGGCAGATCAAGCACCCGGACATGAGGCCGCTGGCCGCCGAGGCACGGGCGGTCTTCCCGCCGGACCGGGTCACCTACGAGTGGATCCCCCGCGAGCGCAACAAGCACGCGGACCGGCTCGCCAACGAGGCGATGGACGCCGGGAAGAACGGCGGGCAGTGGGAGCCCCGCGACTCCCGGGCCGCCCTCGCCACCGAACCGCAGGGCGAGGAGGCCGCCGGCCCGACCGTCGGCTGGGGCACCTCCGCCGACCTCGGCGCCCCCGCCACCTTCGTCCTGCTGCGGCACGGCGAGACCGCCCTCACCCCCGAGAAGCGGTTCTCCGGCAGCGGCGGCACCGACCCGGAGCTGTCGCCCGCAGGACTGCGCCAGGCCGAGGCCACCGCCACCGCCCTGGCGGCCCGCGGCACCGTCCAGGCCGTCGTCACCTCCCCGCTCCGCCGCTGCCGGCAGACCGCCGGGGCCGTCGCCGCCCGGCTCGGCCTCGACGTCCAGGTCGAAGAGGGGCTGCGCGAGACGGACTTCGGTGCCTGGGAGGGCCTGACCTTCGCCGAGGTGCGCGAACGCCACCCCGACGACCTGGACGCCTGGCTGCGCTCCACCAGGACGGCCCCCACCGGCGGCGGCGAGTCCTTCGCGACGGTCGCCCGCCGGGTCGCCGCCGCCCGCGACAGGCTGCTCGCCCGCCACGCGGGCCGCACGGTCCTGCTCGTCACCCATGTCACGCCGATCAAGACCCTGGTACGGCTGGCCCTGGGCGCCCCGCCGGAGTCGCTGTTCCGCATGGAGCTGTCGGCCGCCTCCCTGTCGGCGGTCGCGTACTTCGCCGACGGCAACGCCTCGCTGCGCCTGCTGAACGACACCTCGCACCTGCGGTGACCGCCGCGTACGACACGGGCCCGGCACCTCGGTGGAGATGCCGGGCCCGCCTCGTACGTCCTCAGACGGCCAGTGCCGCCGCCCCCGCGGCCAGCTCCCGCACCCGGCCCCAGTCCTTCGCGGCCAGCGCGTCCGCCGGGAGCATCCAGGTGCCGCCGACGCAGCCGACGTTCGGCAGCGCCAGGTACGACGGTGCCGAATCCGGGCCGATCCCGCCGGTCGGGCAGAACCGCGCCCGCGGCAGCGGCGCGGCCAGCGACTTCAGATAGGCGGTGCCGCCGGCCGCCTCGGCGGGGAAGAACTTCATCTCCGTCACCCCCTCGTCGAGCAGCGTCACCACCTCCGAGGCCGTGGAGACGCCGGGCAGGAACGGCAGGCCCGAGTCCTTGAACGCCCCCAGCAGCCGGGGCGACCAGCCGGGGCTCACCAGGAACCGCGCGCCCGCCGCACGGACCGCGTCCACCTGCCCGGGATCGAGCACGGTCCCCGCGCCCACCACCGCGTCCGGCACCTCCTGGGCGATCGCCCGGATCGCGTCCGGTGCCGCGGGCGTCCGCAGCGTCACCTCGATCGCGGGCAGCCCGCCCGCGACCAGGGCACGGGCGAGCGGGACGGCGTCGGCGGCGTCCTGTACGACGACGACCGGGACGACGGGGGCGAGGCCGAGGACCGACGGGACGGCGGGCTCGGAGGGCACGGGGGAGCAGGCGGCGCTGGTCACGCCGCCCATACTGCCCCCGGGAGACACCCTCCGCAACGAGCGTTGCACATACTGCAACGCGCGGGGTCTACAGCTCCTTCACCACCACATCGAGCGCCCACGCCCGCCCCGCCCGCGCCGGCGGCTCCGCCTCGACCACGTACCCCAGCCCCCGCAACACCTCCACCAGCTCCGCGGGACCGGCCGGCACCGCCCCCGACACCAGCAGATCGCGCACCAGCCGCCCCTTGGTCGCCTTGTTGAAATGACTGACCACCGACCGCTTCTCCACCCCGTCCACGATCTTCGACTGGAGCACCCGCACCGTCGCCGTCCGCTGTGCCACCGCACCCTTCGGCCGCCACGCCGTCGCATACGCGGCCGACCGCAGATCCAGCACCAGGCCCGTACCGGCCACCTCCGGCAGCACCTCGGCCATCGGCGCCCGCCAGTACGCGCCCAGCGCACCCAGCACCGGCAGCTTCACCCCCATCGAGCAGCGGTACGACGGAATCCGGTCGGAGATCCGCACCGCCCCCCACAGCCCCGAGAACACCAGCAGCGACCGCTCGGCCCGCCCGCGCGCCGCCGCGTCCAGCGTCGCCAGACCCAGCGCGTCGTACAGCACCCCCGTGTAGATCTCCCCGGCGGGCCGCGCCCCGGCCGTCCGCAGCCCCGCGTTCTTGACGACCTCGTCCTTCAGCCCCTCGCTGAGCCCGAGCACCTCCCGCGCCCGGTCCGGATCGCCCGCGCACAGCGCCACCAGCTCGTCCAGCACCGCCGCCCGCGCCGCGGCCAGCCCCGGCAGCGACAGACCCGCCGGCTCCAGCGGAGCCCCAGGGCCTCCCGCGGCCTTCCCCTCGGACGGCGGCAACAGCACGAGCACGGTCTTCTCCTTCACGGCGGTACGACGGAAGCGGCCCGGCGGCGCCCGCCCGGCCCCCGCACAGGGTAGGTGCTGCCGTCCGCCGACAAGGAACACCAGGTCGGGCCGCATCCGCCGCGCCGTCCGCGCCCCGCCGTCCTACGCTCGTGCCATGCCCCGCCGTCCCCTCCACGTGACCGACGCCGCCGAGGCACCGCTGCGCACCGCACTGCGCGAACTGCGCTGGCGACTGGAGGTCCCCGACCACTTCCCGCCCACCGCCCAGGCCGAGGCCGACAGCGCCGCCCTCGCCCCGCGCATCCCCACCGCCACCGGCGACGTGGCCACCGCCGACAGCCTCGCCGACGCCACCGACCTCCCGCTGTTCACCATCGACCCACCCGGCACCCGCGCCCTCGACCGCGCCCTGTTCCTGACCCGCCGGCGCCGCGGTTACCGCGTCCACTGCGCCGTCGCCGACATCGCCGCGTTCGTCACCCCCGGCGGCGCCCTGGACGCCGAGGCCCACCACCGCGTCACCACTCTCCACTTCCCCGACACCCGCGTCCCGCTGTACCCCTACGCCCTCGGCGAGGGCGCCGCCGGCCTCCTCCCCGACCAGGACCGCCCGGCCGTCCTGTGGGAGCTCGACCTCGACACGGACGGCACCCTCACCCTCGCCTCCGTACGCCGCGCCCTCGTCCGCTCCCGCGCCCGCCTCGACCACGCGGGCGTCCAACGGGTCCTCGACGACGGCACGGCCGAGGAACCGCTCGCCCTCCTCCGCGAGACCGGCCTGCTCCGCGAGGAACAGGAGGCCGACAGGGGCGCGGTCTCCCTCCACGTCCCCGGACAGGAGATCGTCCAACGCCAGGGCCGCTACACCCTCACCTACCGCGCCCCGCGCCCCGCCGAACGCTGGAACGCCCAGCTCTCCCTGCTCACCGGCATGGCCGCCGCCGACCTGATGCTCGCCTCCGGCACCGGCGTCCTGCGCACCCTGCCCCTCGCACCCGACGGCTCCGTCACCCGGCTGCGCCTGACCGCCCGCGCCCTCGGTGTCGACTGGCCGCACCACACCTCCTACGCCGACCTCGTCCGCGGCCTCGACCCGCACCGCACCCCCCACGCCGCCTTCCTCCAGGAGTGCACCACCCTGCTCCGCGGCGCCGGTTACACCGTCTTCGACGGCACCCCGCCCACCCGGTCCGCGGCCCTCCACGCCGCCGTCGCCGCCCCGTACGCCCATGTCACCGCGCCCTTGCGCCGCCTCGTCGACCGCTACACCTCCGAACTCTGCCTGGCCGCCTCGGCCGGCACCGCACCACCCGACTGGGCCCGCGCCGCCCTCCCCGCCCTCCCCGCGGAGACGGAATCCGGCGCCCACCGCGCCCACCAGGTCGAACGCGGCTGCGTCGCCCTCGCCGAAGCCGCCGTGATGCACCACCACATCGGCGAAACCTTCGACGCCCTCGTCGTCGACACCGACCCCACCACCCCCACCCAGGGCACCGTCCACCTCCGCGCCCCCACGGTCACCGGCCACCTCGCCGCCCCGCCCGGCTCTCCGCCGCTTCCTCTGGGGCAGTACGTGCGGGTGCGCCTGGTGGCCGCCGATCCGGGGCGGGAGGGGGTGGAGTTCGTGCCGGAGTAGGGGGCCAGGCCGAGCCGCCCCGGGGCCCCGCCCGCCCCTCACGGCCACCCCGCCGCGGCGGCCCCCGTCCCCTCACCCGCCCCCGCTTCCCTCACCGCCGTCAGCAGCGCCGCCGCCATCTCCTTCGCATCGTCCGCATGGAACCGCACTGTGCGCACCGCCACCCGCTGCCCCAGCAGCCGCACCGCCTCCACGGGCTCGCGCAGCACCACCGTCACCGAGGTCTGCCCGCCCACCGCCATCTCCCACGGCGCGTCCTCCCCGGACCGGGCACCGGCTCCCGCACCGTCCGCCGCTCTGGTGAACCGCAGATCGTGGTGGACGGACGCGATCCGCTCCAGCGGAATCCGCAGCTCCGTCCGCGCCCCCTCCCGCAGCAGCAACGCGCCCGGCCCCAGCACATGCGGCCGGGTGACGGCGGCGGCCTGGAAGCCGAGCAGCATCGCCAGCGTGTAGACGTCGAGGACGAGCACCACCGCGTGCAGCACCGGACGACCGGCCAGCATCGCCGAGAGCCCGACCGTCTCCATCACGCACACGAACGCCAACCCGTACACCAGAGCTGTCTGCGGCCCCGCGTACGCGAACGCCCGCCCACCCACGGCCCCCAGGTCCCGCCTCCGCCCCACCCAGCGCAACAGGCTCAGCAACCACCGGCCCTCATACGCGACCAGCCGCCGCGCCCGCCCCCACACGCCCGCCTCGCTCATCCCGCCGCCTCCGTCCCCGCACCGTCCACACCGTCGATCACCAGCGTGATCCCCCGCCGCACGGCCGCCGCCTGCGCCGGCGCGAGATCGTCGAACAGCGCCCGGACGAACCCGTTCGCCCAGGCGTCCTCCCCGTCACCCTCCGTCCGGTCTCCGTCCGCGAGCCCGCCCCGCCCCCGCCCCTCCGCCGCGATCTTCGCGACCAGCTCCGGCGGCAGGCACCCGGCCAGCGCCCGCGCGGCCTCCTCCACCCGCCGGTCCCCGGGATCGGCACCCGCCAACTCGTCGAACATCGCGTACATGTCGTACGCCCGCTCCATCGCCCCCGGAGCCCCGAACGCCTCCGACAGCACCGACACGGCCGCCCCCCACTCCTCTCCCCGTCCGGCCGCGGCCTCCATGACCGCCAGGACCTGACGGTCGCGCACCGCGCTCTCCGGCTCCGGACCGGGCAGCGCCGCCGAGGCGCGCGCCATCCCGGCGAACAGCTCCGTCAGCCGGTCCGACAGGAGCCCTTCCTCCGGCAGCCCCTCGTGCTCCTCCGCCCGCCGCCGCAGCACCGCCAACCGGGCCCGCTGCTTCTTGATGCGCTCCTCCTGGCGGGCGAGATCGGCGTCCAGCCCGTCCAGGACCTCCTCCAACTCCCGCCCCGCGTCGTCCGCCAGCACGTCCCGGATCTCCTCCAACCCGAGCCCCACCTCCACCAGCCGCCGCACCCGCGCCAGCGCCACCGCGTCCCGCACCCCGTACTCGCGGTAGCCGTTGGCCCGGCGCGACGGCTCCGGCAGCAGACCCATGTGGTGGTAGTGCCGTACGGCACGCGTACTGATCCCGGCCAGCGCGGCCAGCTCCCCGATCCTCATGGCACCCATGAGAAACGTTGCCGCAACGACAAGGTCAAGCGACGGCCGCCGTCCGCCCCGCCCTCACCTGCGGGTAGCATGGTCGGCACGGCGGACGAGCCGGCCGGGCGGTCGCGTGGGGATCTTGGTCCCCCCGAGGAACGTCCGGGCTCCACAGGGCAGGGTGGTGGCCAACAGCCACCCGGGGTGACCCGCGGGACAGTGCCACAGAAAACAGACCGCCGGGGACCTCGGTCCTCGGTAAGGGTGAAACGGTGGTGTAAGAGACCACCAGCGCCTGAGGTGACTCAGGCGGCTAGGTAAACCCCACCTGGAGCAAGGTCAAGAGGGAGCACCCCGGTGCTCCTGCGCGGACGACCGAGGGCTGCCCGCCCGAGTCCGCGGGTAGACCGCACGAGGCTGCCGGCAACGACAGCCCTAGATGGATGACCGCCTCCCCGGCCGCCGCAAGGCGCCCGGGAGACAGAACCCGGCGTATAGGCCGACTCGTCCGCCCCATACGCCCCTGACCTGCGGCGGAGGGGCGTTTTCCGTGCCCCCGAAGCCTCCGTGGGGAGAATCTGGGGAGAATCCGCAGGAGCGCGTGGCTCGGGGGAGTCGCCCATCGCCGAGGCGCTGCCGCCGCTTTCTCCTCCCGCCAGCCACAAGCCGAGCGCCGCGATTCCGCGCCGTCCCGCTTCCGGAAGGAAGTGGATGTACGTTCGCAGTGTGAAAGCCGGGTCGCTGTGCCCCAGCCACTCCGCCAGCTTCGCGATCGTCTCGCCGGCCTGGAGAACGATGGACGCGAAGGTGTGGCGCAGGACGTGGAAGCCGTCCGCCCGGGGCATGTTCCACTCGACCCGACGCCATGGCTTCTTGCCCTTGCCCTGCACCATCGTGACCGTGGGCTCGGCGATGACACCGGCTGCGGCGAGCGCCGGCTTCCACTGCTTGCCGTCGAAGGTGCTGCGGTTGATGGCGCCGCGGCGCGGGGTCGTCACCAGCAGCCGGACCGTCTTCACAGGCCGCTTGTCCCATTGAGATCGTTTCATTCTGAATTCGCAGGTCGTGGTACTGGTGTGAGTCCGTGACGGGGTGCTCGTGCAGGTCGAGGGCGTGATCGTCTTGGGGTGATCGTTCGTCACCGGTGGATTTCGGTGTTCGCGAGGACGAGCAGGGCCCGCAGCAGGGTGGTGGCGTGACGGGCGTTCATGCGGGCCTTGGTCAGGACACGCCAGGTCTTCAGGTTCGCGAAGCCGTGCTCGACGGCGGCGCGTTCGCGGCTGACCAGCCGGTTCGCCTCCCTCTCGGCGTCGGTGAGGCGGTGGTCGCGGGTGGCCTTGCGGCCGGTGATGATCACGGGGTTGTCGTCGGGGTCGTCGTCCAGGCCGACGAAGCCGAGGTCGGCAAGGGCGCCGAGGCCGGCCGCGCGCAGATGCGCGGTGATGTGGTCGTGGCGGGCGGCGGTGATCTCGCCGGCCCGGCCGGGACGGGCCGAGGAGATCCAGATCAGGTTGCCTCTCTCGTCGGTCAGCGCGGGGAAGAGCAGGCCGTGGGCCTTGTGTTTCCCGCTGTAGTTCTTGCGGTTGGCCGCCCCGGTGCGGCGGCGGGTGCGGACCAGGGTGCCGTCCAGCAGAACCACTGTGCCGCCCCGCTTGGCGGTCTTCTTCAGGGCGCGGTCCAGGCGCGGGGCTTTCGCGGCCAGCAGGTCAAGTACTTCGAGGACCCAGCGTCGGACGGTGGCGGCCGGGACCGCATTGCCGCCGGCCATGTCGGCCAGGCGCTGGTCGTGACGCAGGACGGCCGGCACGACGATCGCTGGGTGCCCAAAGCGGCCTTGCGCCAGCGCGTGCCCAGTCGGCGACGGCGCCGTCGTATCAGACCGGCGACGGGATCGACGGTCCGCTTCGACACAGGAAGCCGGACCTGGTGGACAACACCGGGAGAGCCCCCGGCGGGCGGCTGCTTCTTCACACAGGCGCCAACTCCTGCCGGGGGTCCTCACGTTACGGCCGGAACCGGCCGCTCCGCCCGACGTCAGTGCGGCAGATGGCGCCCGGAGCCGTTCCGGGCCAGCCAGCCCCGGTCGGACAGCTTGCGCAACTGGCCTCGGACCGGCTCGGCCTTCCCCGGGGTGTCCTCCCGGCCCAGCGCGAGCGCGACGTCCTTGGCCATCACCGGCCCCGACGCAGCCGCCACGATCTCCATGATCCGCCGGTACTCCGGCGTCAGCACCTCCACCCCATGCCCTCCTCACGGTCGGGGACCAGCCGCATCCCACCCGCCCCGGGCGTCACCACCACCCGCTCCGGCTCCGGCTCCGGCTCCGGCTCCACGGTGCCCGACGGCCGCCGTCCCCCGTCCGTCGCCTCGGCCCACTGCCCGAACACCACCTCGGCCGCCTCAAGCCGCCCCGGCTCGGCTTCAACTTCCGCCAGTTCCTTGCGCAGCAGCCCGGCCCGCTCCGTCAGCCGCATCCGCCGCTCGATCGTCCACGTCAGCACGTCCCCCATGCGCCTCCCTCCCGCTGCGGAACCTACGAGACACCCGGACGCACCACCCCAGAATCCGCGAACCAGCCCATGGCAGACGATCACCTGCTAACGATCACGGCCGAGAGCAGCACGAGCACGTCAATCGCCACCCACACCAGCGGCCCGACCTGCGAATTCAGGATGAAAATCGATCATTGACGGCCGCCTCGCCACCTTGGAGTACAGCCTGCGCCATCAGTCACCCGGCGAAGTCTGATCGGTGCCGTCACCGGCAAGGCACCCGCATGGACCAGAGCAGAGCCTTCACCATGGCTGCCCTGGTCCTGCGGTCGTCTCAGCGTCCAGACCAGCGGACTGGTTTAAGCAGGTCAGGTACCCGGCTTTGTCGGATACGTTTCCTTGCTGTAACTGTCGAACACCATCACGCACGTCTTCGTGCTGTTGTCCCATGAGGCCGCCCACGCTTTCAGCAGGCGATATTGAGGCCAATTGGTCCTCCCCACCTGGTCGGGGGTCATGACAGCTTCGGAATCCTCGCCTCCAGTGTCGGCGTCGAACACAAACGCCACGTTGTCGTTGGGGTTTTCCTTGGTCGGGCCAGCCGACGCCCATCGCCACAACGGCCCGCTGTCCCCGGTCCACCAAGGGTTCTCGGTGGCTCGTTTGACGGTGATGCTGTTTTTCAGTACCTGCGTCACCTCGACCTTGTCGTTTGACTGGTCGAAGTCCTTGTTCAGCATGTACGCGAGACCGGTCTTAAGTCCCTCGGTTGGCACGCGCCTACTCCTTCGGCTTGTTGTGGAACGCCCTGATTTTTGCCTTCACACAAGATCAACGACCCCTGCTGCATACAGGCACGGCCCAATGGCGGCACCTGCTCTCGCTAGTGATCACGCCCCACACCGCACCCGGTCCCGAAGTATGCCTCGGGACCGCATTCATTCTCACAGGCCGGCGTCCGGTCGATACGGCACGAATAGGAGACAGCACCCCATGGGCACGACGTGGATACCCGGCGCTGAGCGCCTGGGCAGCGGCTCCATCGGCGGAGCCATGGACTCGCCCGGACGCCCCGGTCGCGTCGTGTGGCACACCACCGAGAGCGGCGCCGGTGACCAGGCATTCGACAGCGTCGCCCGCTACCTGGTCCAGATCGCCGCCCAGCCGCACATCCTCTACGACCCGACCACCGACCGCCTCGGCCAGTTCGGCTCCCTGAACGAGTCGGCCCGCGCCCTGCGCAACGACGGATCGAACCGCACCAACCGGACCGGACACGTCTGCATCCAGATCGAGGTCCTGGCCCGCGCCGCCCGGCCCTTCACCGATTACTGGCGCCCCGGCCCGAACTTCCGGTCGCTCATGTCCGCGATCCGCTCCTGGGGCATCCCCGACGCCTTCCCGATGGGCGCCCCGGCCCGCACCGCGGGTGCCGCCACCAACCGCAACCGCACCGTCTGGCACGCCGAGGGCGGCCACTACGGCCACTGCCACGTCCCCGGCAACGACCACTGGGACCCCGGCGGCATCAACCCGGCCGACCTCTTCAACGCGGCACCGGGCACCGGCGGCAACCACACCCGGCCGCTCGGCCCCACTTGGACGGTGAAGGCCGGCCAGACCCTGGCAGCGATCGCCGCCACCGCGGGAGTCTCGCTCGGAGCGCTCCTCACCGCCAACCCCCAGGTCCGCAACCCGAACCTGATCCACCCCGGCGACCGGATCACCGTCCCCGACCGCAACGACCAGGGGAGCACCAGGCCGACCACCCCGGCGAAGCCCCGCCCGCCGGCGAAGCCCCACCGCCCGTCGAACAGTCAGATCGGGGGCAAGACCTACGGCCCCGGGGCACGGGGAAGCCACGTCACGACCGTCGGCCAGGCCCTCGTCGCCCACGGCTTCGGCCGCTACTACCGCATCGGCCCCGGCCCCACCTGGACCGACGCGGACACCCGCGCCTACGCCGCCTGGCAGCGCTCCCTCGGCTTCCACGGCCCCGACGCCGACGGCATTCCCGGCCCCACCTCCCTCCGACGCCTCCTCGGCGGAGGAATCCACGCCAAGCCGCAGACCCCGCCGTCGTTCCCCGGCCGCGCAGCCGTCCGCTACGGCGCCCGCGGCCCCGCCGTCCTGAAGATCGACCACGCCCTGGTCCGCCACGGCTACGGCCGCTACCTCACCTACGGCCCGTCCGTCTCCTACGGCCACACCACCCGCGCCGGCGTGAAGGCGTTCCAGCGAGCCCAGGGCTGGCGCGGCACCGACGCCGACGGCAACGTCGGACCGATCACCTGGCGGAGGCTGATGCGATGACCGACCGCGACCCGCTCGGTGTGACGATCGGCGCCCGGGAAATCTACGACGAGGTCGTCGGCCTCCGCGAAGACGTGCGCTCCGTCGTCCAGAACTCCGAAAACGTCCGCGGCACCCTCACCGACCACGAAGACCGCCTCCGCGCCCTGGAGCGCTGGAAATATGCCCTGCCCCTGGCCCTGCTCACCGCCCTCGGCACAGCGATCACCGAAGCCCTCCGCGCCCTTCCCTGACCCCAAGGAGCCGACATGCGCGACATCCTCCGCAACAACCCGGTGATGGTCCGCTCCGTCATCGTCGCCCTGCTGTCCCTCCTCGGGACCGCCGTCCCCGCCCTGGCCGACATCGCCGTCAACGAAACCGTGATCGGCGCCGGAGTCGCCCTCGCCTTCATCTGGCTCGGCCTCGGCGCCCACCAACGCGTAACTCCGACACACAAGGTCACTGCCCCCGATGACGACACTCAGGTCTGATCGTTTCGGGCCACCGACGAATTGCCCCCTACCGGTATCCGGCTGGTAGGCACCGTCTTGTCCCCGGAACCTGCCTGCTGGACGGCGCTGCATCGTGGCTGAAATGCGTCCCCATCAGGTCGATTGTCAGTGCTGTATGTCATCGTCACTACCTGTGAGTCAGACGTAACGTCAGGGGCTCGCGCTGGGGTACGAGAACATGGCCAAGGGGGAGGCACGGCATGGCTGGCGACGGCTTTGACGTAGGTACCGACCAACTCAAATCCGCCGCTCCGACGTTCCATCGGGAATCCGCCGCTCTGGCACGGGCGACGGCCAAGCTCCGGCACACGCTCGATGGGTTGGGGGAGCCGTGGGGCGGTGACGAGCAGGGTAAGAAGTTCGAGCACGCCTACGCCCCGCACCGGACACAGATCGAGAAGGCGGCCGCCGCCTTGACCAAGGGCCTGTCCAGCATCACCAAGGCCATGAACGACATGGCCGCCAACCACGAGGAAGCGGACCGCTCGGCCAAATCAGGCTTCGAGGGCGGTAAGTGATGGGGGCCGCTGACAAGGCCAAGGAGATCGTCCAAGACCTGACGGGCATGTGGTGGCCGGAGGGCGACGAGGACGAACTCCGCGAGGCCGCCCGCGCCTGGCGTACCTACGCCGACGACGTCGAGGACTGCACAGCGGCCTGCCACAAGAAGGCCCAGGATGTCATCGACAACAACAAGGGCAAGTCGATCGAGGCGTTCGGGGAATTCTGGCGGCGCTACCACGGTGGGGGCAAGGGCTACCTCGACGATGTCGCCGAAGCTGCCCGTGACATGGCCAAGGCCCTGGACAAGTACGCCGACCAGGTCGCCGAGGCGAAGAAGAAGATCGAGCACGAGCTGGAGATCGCCGGCGCGGTCCTGGTCGCCGGTACGGCCCTGGCCGTTTTCACCGGCGGCATCACCGAGGTCGCGGCGGTGGGTGCCACCGAAGCGATTGTTGCCGCGGCTAGCTCGGCGGGCATCGCTGTCTCCGTCACCGTCGCCGAGATTGCGGGAACGGTCCTGGCCACTGCCGCCATCGGTGGTATCGAAGCCATCACCGTGGACGTGGTGGTCGCCCAGGGCGGCCGCAACCTTCTGGGCGACCAGAAGGGCATCAACCTGAACGAGGCCGCTGAGGCCGGCTTGTTGGGTGGGGTTCTTGGAGGTGCCTTCGGGGGTGCGGCCCGAGGAGTGAGAGCCTTGAAGGAAGCTCGCCTTCCCGACGTGCCGGTGTCAGACCTCCGTCTGGCTTCCCGTGATGAATGGCTGACAGGTGCTCGACGACGCCCGCGCGATCTGCTGGATGATCCTGCGCAGACCAAGTGGGCGGACGATGCCTACGCAAACTTCATGCAGGACTCCCGCGATATTGGGGCTATCAGCAAGAACACCCGAGAAGTGGTACGGGCGGATGGGTCCACCGGATTTTCTGAAGAAGAAGTCTCCGCCATCAAGAAGCATGTATTCGATACGGCGCATCCGATCGAGGACTACGAGACCGGTAAGGTAGTGACTCGGAAATTCGACGCCGATCCGGAAATCGCGGATGCCTGGATCCGCATGCGATCTGGGAGTGCTCTGCCTGAAGACCACGTTCTGCTGGAGCACGAGTTGGTGGAGCTGAAGTACCTCCGCGAGCATCCCGGGGCCACCTATCAGGAGGCGCATCGGGTAGCCAATGAATCGTACAATTGGCAGAGTAAGGTCCCGTTGAACAAGCGCGAAGACTTCGAAGGCGAGTGGTAGCAGTGGCTGCGCTGGTGTATTTCAAGAAGGTCACTGAAGACCCGGATTTCATTGTCTACGCGTTTGGTGAAGACCCTTCCGAGATGACGCGCCACCTGACTATGGACAGGGAAACACGAAGGTCGGAGCCTGGCGACGAGAACATTGACTATTCTTTCCTTAAGGCTTCTCGCAAGATCAATTCCATGTACGACCAAGCGAATGAATGGCCTGAACGTGGAATGAGTGTCAGCTGAAGATAACAGCCACGGTGGCCGTGGGGCGGGGCGCCGCCACCGCCTGAGCAGCGCGCCCGTTCCGGCTACGTGCTGGAGCGGGCGCGCTGCTCTCTTGGTGCCTGTTAGGGAGCGCCAGCTTCGGCGGCAGCAGATACCGCCGAAGGTCCGTGAAAGTCCTCGCGCAGGACGTCCATGATCAGTTCGTCGGCGCGCTGCCCGAGCCAGAAGCCCGACTGCCGGAGTCGTCCGGCCGGCCGGAACCCGGCCTTCTCATAGGCCGCGATGCCGGCCTGGTTCGGCTCCAGGACCTTGAGCCACACCATGTGCAGCGAGCCGAGGTGGAACGCCCAGTCGAGCGTGAGGCGGGTGGCCTCGGCCGCATAGCCGTTGCCTCGTGCCTCGGGGGCGATGAGCATGATGTACTCCGCGGTGCGGACGGCCTGGTCGACGTGCAGGACCGTCATGCCGACCGGTTGCTCGTCTTCGAGCCGGACGACCTCGAACGCGGGGCGTTGGGGGCTGCGGGCCTGCCCTTCCCAACCGGCGGCGCGGGCTTCCCAGCTCTGCGGCATCTGGTTGCCGTAGCCGAGGACGGTCCGAGGATCGTTCTCCCACCGGTGGTAGGTGGGCAGCATGTCCTGCCGCGGCAGGCCGAGGGCGAGCCGGTCACCAGGGAGAATGATGTGAGGTCCGCTCACGATGTGCCTCCTTCGCGGCCTGGGTGATCCGGGGCCGTCGGGCGTATGGATCGGGGTGAAAGGGGACGTCTCGGCCGGCTCTTCAACCGGTCGCCCGTCCGGTTGGCGATAGTGCCTGCTGCGTAAGTAGCCATGATGTGCCTCCGATTCGGCACCCGGCTGGATCGGAGGCACTTTTCGCTTAGCGGTTCGCTCGCCCAGGCGGTGGAGAGGACGAGCCCGCGGGGCTGAAGCAGCGTGCTGAACCTGGCTAGGTGGCGGGGACGGCACGAAGGTGTTCGAGATGCTGTCGTACGCCGTCGGCCAGGTCGGCGTAGAACGGGACCCGGGCGGCGGCCTGGAGGATTTCGGTGCAGGCGGTCAGCTCGCCGACCTGGCCGGCAGTGGTGTGCAGGACGTGGGCGAACTCCTTGCGGACCCTCTCCGCCAGCTCGGGCACGGGGAGGGAGTGCAGGTAGAGGTTGGCGGCGTCGTAGCCGACAGGTGCGGTGCCCCAGCCCTCCCAGTCCATGAGGGTCAGTTCCGGGCCGGTGAGGTTGGCCCAGTGGAGATCCCCGTGGGCCGTGGTCCAGGTGATTTCGCCGGGAGTGACGCCAGTGAATTCCGGGACGCGGCGGCGGATGTACTGCTCGCGGACCGCCTCGCGGTTTGTGGGGGTGCGAGAGAGGTGGTCCAGGGCCTGGCGTAGGTCGTGCCACCAGGTGTCCGGCAACTCCACGCCGTGGTGGAGGACCGGGCTTCGGGACACCGGCGGGGCGGTGACGTATACGTACAGCTCTGCGCGGTAGGCCCAGCCGTCGGCTGACCAGTCCCGCAAACCGATCAGCCGCGGCCGGGGCACGGAAGGAGGCGCAAGCCGTTCCGCCTCCTTCGGGCCTTCCCACAGCTTCCCGCCTTCTTTCCCGGAGGGATCGCTCACCAGCCGTAGCCAGACGGGGCTGCCCTGGGCCGTTGCGGCCCCGGACAGCGTCCGGCCGGCGTATCCCCACACCTCCCCGCCCGCGGAGCCTGTGAGGCCCAGCAGGGCGTAGGCGTGGTCGCGGGCGGAGAGCATGCGGGCCCTGACAGCTGGCTCAGGGGCAGTGAACATCGGGCTTGCTACCTTCTGCGGCTGACGGCGGCGACGTCGGCTGTCACCAACCCCGTTATCAGAGCGGCGACCTGGCCGACGGGGAGTGACGAGGCTACCGCCAACTCGCCTATGGACGCGGTCCTCCCCTCGGAGAGGCGTTTGACCACGGCGAGGGCTGGGGCGGCGAACGTCCACTGCTGCCCGCCCGCGTTCAGCACTGGCCGGCCGTCGCCGTCCACCTCGTACCACGCACCAGAGGCCGTGAGGCGGACGTGGAGGCGTTCGTCGGCGGGGATGCCGTCGACGAACGGCAGGGACGGCATCGGCCGACCGGGGTCCATCGCTCCCCGCGCGCAGAGGAACTCCTCGATCACCCCGTCGTGCAGGGCTGCCGTGACTTCCTTCAAGAGCGCCGTCAAATGGGCCACCTGCTCCTCGCGGGAAGCGAGGTGGGGGAGGTTGGCGCGGACGGTTGCCGAAGCCCGCAGCTGGTCCGCCAGCCAGGAGAGCAGGTCGGCGCCGGTGGTGGGTTTCAGGCCGCACGTCAGGTGCAGGGAGCGGCCTTCGGTTGCGGCGACGGCGTGCCACCAGCCGCGGGGCAGGTAGAGCATGTCGCCGGCCCGGAGAGTGATCTCGGCGGCCGGTTCGCCGCGTGGTGGATCGGGCGCCTCGACGTCGACCCGCAAGGGGTCGATGCGGGTGGGTTCGTGGATCTTCCACCGCTTGGCGCCTTCGAGTTGAACGACCACCACATCGTGGTCATCGAAGTGGAGGCCGAACCTCCGGCGGCGCGGGCCCCGGCGGCGCGGTGCTGTTGTGCGAATCGGCGGAAGTGAATGAAAACCGTGCCCTGCGGCAGTAAAGTCCCTGGTCACGAAGCCTCGTCCCCGCACCCGCGGGGGTGGTCCCCGCGGCGACCGCGCATGAACGAGAGGAGCGGGCTCGTCCCCGCACCCGCGGGGGTGGTCCCGGCCAGCCGACCGGCATCCTGCACACCACGGGCTCGTCCCCGCACCCGCGGGGGTGGTCCCGCGTTCGAGTCGATCCAGATGCGGCCCGAGGCCTCGTCCCCGCACCCGCGGGGGTGGTCCGCCCCCCGCCGGCCACGGCCGGGCGGGGGGGCCCTCGTCCCCGCACCCGCGGGGGTGGTCCTCGGTCGAGGTCATCAGCCTGTCTGGGTACTGGCTCGTCCCCGCACCCGCGGGGGTGGTCCGGGCGCCGAAGCCGTGGTCCCGATCCTCGGCAACTCGTCCCCGCACCCGCGGGGGTGGTCCGGAAGTCCTCACGGGCGTTCAGCGCGGTGCCGCCTCGTCCCCGCACCCGCGGGGGTGGTCCCCACTCGGCGGGCTGGGTGCACGGCATCGTCAGCTCGTCCCCGCACCCGCGGGGGTGGTCCCCCGATCTGGCCCTTGAGGGTCTTGGGCGGTTCCTCGTCCCCGCACCCGCGGGGGTGGTCCCTGGGCATCACCCCAGCCGCCCAGCACCTGGAGCTCGTCCCCGCACCCGCGGGGGTGGTCCGCCGCGGTCGGGTCGTACGGGAGGATTCTGGTCCTCGTCCCCGCACCCGCGGGGGTGGTCCGCGCTGCGTCAGCCCCAGGGATGCCATGATCCGCTCGTCCCCGCACCCGCGGGGGTGGTCCCCCTCTCTGACCTGCAAGGCGACAAGCGGCAAGCTCGTCCCCGCACCTGCGGGGCCCCAGGGACCGAGCGCGCAGAATCATGACCAGCCACTCTTCCCTGCCCCTGCGAGAGTGGCCCATGAGCGGCCGCACCCTGGTGGCCGCCGTGCGGATCTTCCCCACAGGGCCGTCGTCATGAGGCCGCGTCGGCGGTTGCCTGCTGTGCTCCGTTGCCAGCGCTGAGGAGTGGCCAGGGCGGGTTGGCGGCCACAGCACCGTGCTTGCGCTTTCCGCCTGTCAGTACCTGGGGTTCCACGCCAGTGCCTCTGCCCGCATTGCGGCGCGGGCCGCGGCGAACAGCGTCTGTCCCGCTCCTGCGGCCTCCGGGCTGACAGTGGCAGATCCGGCCTGTTCACAGCGGCACGTTGCACACAGATGTTCGTCCTCCACTGGCCGGAACAGCAGCGGCTGGAGGTGTTCGCCGGCGCATTCCCGCATGGCGGCCACCCGCGGCGCCCTGGTCGCCGCCTGTTCGGCGAACGACGGCGCTTCCGGCATCTTCCGCACCAGTCGGTTGTGCACCAGCGCGGCCGGGCAGTGCGCCGTTTCCGGTAGCCCGGCCGTCAACGCCTCCTGGATCTCCCGGACTGTGGCGCCGCGTTGCAGCCACTCACCGGCCAACGGCGCGAGGCGCCGCACCTCGCGTCCGCCCAGCCGTAGCCGACGCTCGCCGTGCGAGACGGCTGCCAGCGCCTGGGCGCCGCGTTCCACCATTGAGGGTCACGCACGGAAAATCACTGCCGTTAGCTATGACCACCTTGATCCGCTTGGTTGACCTACAGCCGTTGTGCACGGTCAAGTAGTCCGTGAACCCCTTGTCGTTGAGCTTGGTGGTCACGCAACTGGGCGTTGCCGCTGCGCTTGCAAGGGGTGCCCCCACCAAGGCTCCGCCCAATGCCATCGCCGTGGCTATCCCCAAGGCGCTCACTCGCGGTAAGACTCGCATTCCCCTCCTTTGCGGTGACTCGCGCGAAGAGAAGGTAGTGGCTGTGTCCTGGCCGCAGCAGAGCGAAACCGGCTGTCTGAGGAGAAGCGGCGGAAGTCGACGAACTGTCGCCTGCGGCCACGCGTTGTCATCGTGCCAGTATCCAGGTCGCGCTGCGTGGCGGCTTCGTGTTCATTTGGCCGGCCAAGGCGACATACGCCCTTGCCTTCGCGGCAGGATGCTGTCAGGCCGGACGAGCAAGATCCTGGAAGTCTTGAGGGGATCTGGGGAACGTCCGCAAGAGGCGTACTCGAGATGTTGTCCGCCGGCTTGAGGAAAGCCGTCGGGTAGGCGAAGCCTCGTTATAGGACTGTGCCCCCTCCGTCATTGCCGTGAGAAGCCGACCGAGTGGCTTGCGGGCCGGGCGTCCCGGGTGTCCGTCCGGCGCTTCCTCCTCCGGCACACTCGTGCCGGAGGCGTGTTTTGAGAGAAGCGGAGGTGTGGGGTGAAGAGTGGCGGGCCCGGGCGTGGCGTGATGGTGGTGCTCACCGTGGCGTGTGCGGTGGCGTCGGCGAATATTTATATCAATCAGCCGGTATTGGGTTATATGGCGCGGTCTTTCGGGGTGTCCGAAGGGGCCATGGGGGTGGTGCCCACGGTGATGCAGTTCGGGTATGCGCTGGGGATTCTGCTGCTGGTGCCGTTGGGGGACACACGGGACCGCAGGAGGCTGATCCTGTGGATGGGGTCGGCGACGACGGTGGCGCTGGCGCTGGCAGCGGTGGCTCCGGGGCTGGTGATGTTCACGGTGTTCAGCTTCGCGGTGGGGGTGCTGACGCCGGTGCCGCAGGTGGTGGTGCCGTTGGGGGTGGCGCTGTCGGGGGACGGAGCGAAGGGGCGCGTCGTCGGGGTGTTGCAAGGGGGGCTGCTGGTCGGTCTGCTGGCGTCCCGGGCGTATGCGGGTGCGCTGGCCGGGGTGATCGGGTGGCGTGGGGTCTACGGCTGTTCGGTCGTGTTGATGGCGTTGATGGTGGTTCTGCTGTGGTGGGTGCTGCCGAAGGGGGGCGACGCACCCGAGGAGAACGCGCCCATGCCGTACGGGGAGTTGCTGAGGAGTCTGCCGAGGCTGCTGGCGGGGAGTGGGCTGGTGCGCCGGGTGTGTGGGTCGGGTGCGTTGGTCGGGGTGTCGTTCGGGGCGTTCTGGACGACGCTGGCGTTCGTTCTCCAGGACGCGTTCGGTTACGGGCCTGTGGTGGCCGGATTGTTCGGGTTGGTGGCCGCGGCGAGCGCGCTGGCATCGCCGCGCGCCGGACGGCTGGCGGACCGTCGCGGCGGCCGCTACGCGCAGTCGGTGCTGCTGGTCGTGTCGCTCGCCGGGTGGGCGGCGCTGGCGGCGGGGGAACGGTGGCTACCGCTGATCGTGCTCGGTGTCGTCCTGCTGGACGTGGGGGTGTGGGGGAACCAGGTGGTCAACCAGGCCATGCTGTTCCGCCTGGACAGCGGTGGGCACAGCAGGCTCAACACGCTGTACTTCACCACGCGTTTCCTGGGAATCGCGACGGGTTCGTTGGCGGGCTCGCAGCTGTGGGACGCCGGTGGCTGGCATGCCGTCAGCGCTCTGGGTATCGGTGCGCTTCTTCTGGCGGCGCCCCTGCTGTGCACGACGCGGGATGCGGCACCGGTGGGGGAGGAGGGGGCTGAGGTGGAGAGGCCCCTTCCGGGGGAGTCGGAGCATACGGAGCCGGCGCGGTGAAGGGCGGTGGCTGCTGAGCCGACCGGGGCTGGGAAGGACGGTGGTGTTGCCGGGAGGGGCGGAGGGCGGGTGACGCAGGGCGCCGCGCACAGCGGTGGTACAGGGCGCAGCGCCGGGAGCCCGGGCGGGCCCGGCCCTCAGCCCCGGTGAGGGACACCAGGCTCTCCGCGTCGCCCTCCCCCGTAGGTTTCCGGCCCCGCACCACCTCGGCGCGTAGCCCTGTGCCTCCCTACTCCGCAGGCTTCCAGCACCGTACTGCCTCGGCCCGCGGCCAACAGCGCCGGACACCAGCCCCTCCGTCACCACTTCATCTCGCCATCACTCACCCCACACCACCCCCCTCACCCCCTCCCGATGTACGGCATGTTCGTCGCCATCACGGTGGCGAACTGCACATTGGCCTCCAAGGGGAGGGACGCCATGTGGACCACCGTGCGGGCGACGTCCGCGGCGTCCATGACCGGTTCGACGGTGGTTTCGCCGTTGGGCTGGAGGATGCCGGTGCGCATGCGGCCGGTCATCGCGGTGGCGGCGTTGCCGATGTCGATCTGGCCGCAGGCGATGCGGTACGGGCGGCCGTCGAGGGAGAGGGACTTGGTCAGGCCCGTCAGCGCGTGCTTGGTGGTCGTGTAGGAGGTGGAGTGGGGGCGGGGGACGTGGGCGGAGAGGGAGCCGTTGTTGATGATGCGGCCGCCCTGCGGGGTCTGGGCCTTCATGGCACGGAAGGCGGCCTGGGCGCAGAGGAAGGCGCCGTTGAGGTTGACGTCGACGACGGCGCGCCAGTCGTCGTACGAGAGTGCGTCGACGGGGGTGGGCGGGCCGAAGACGCCCGCGTTGTTGAAGAGGAGGTCGAGGCGGCCGAAACGGTCGTGGACCACCGTGAAGAGGTCGTCGACGTCGGCCGGCCGGGTGACGTCGGTGGGGTACGGGACGACGGCGGGGTCGTCGGCGTCCGAGCCGCCGATGAGCTGGGAGGTCTCCTGGAGGGCGTGGGCGCGGCGGCCGGCCAGGACGACATGCCAGCCGGCGTCGGCCAGGGCATGGGCGACGGCCCGGCCGATGCCGGAGCCCGCACCGGTGACCAGGGCCACCCTTCCGCAGGCCGCCGTCGCCTCCGCCTCCTGTGGGTGCTTCGGTGTCATGGGGGCAGGGTAAGGGGCACCCGCCCCCGCCCCCCTCAGCCTTGCGGCGACCGGAAACGCGCCAGAACCGCCGCTTTGGCGGCGCCGAATTCGTCGTCGGTGAGGATGCCGTCCCGGTGCAGGTCGCCGAGTTCGCGCAGACGGCGCAGCAGCGCGTCGTGGTCGTCGGACGCGGGCGGTGCCGCGGGGGACGGGGCGGACGGTGCCGGGGCGGGCGCCGCGGACGGGAGGGACGGGGCCTTTGTGACGGCGGCGCGTTCCTGGCGCCCGGCGGCGGACGGGTGCGGCAGACGGGCCGCGACGGCCGCCGCCAGCAGGGCCGTCGTACCGCTCTCCTTCTTGAAGCCCCACATCTCGATGGTGTGCGGGTCGTACGTCGGGTCCAGGTACGTGGTGACGCCGTGGGGGCAGAACCGCAGGTACCCGGACTCCAGACCGACTGCGGCGCGCCACTCCACGGCCTGCAGGTCGCTCAGCGCGAACTCCCGCGGGCCGGTGGCCTTCTTCTTCTCGTCGGTGTTCCAGCGCCATTCGAGGCGGACGCGTTCGCCGTCGAAGGTAGCGATCCCGTCGACCCCGGCGGCCGTCAGCGGCACCGACGGACCCGGCAGCAGATAGCGGTCGGTCGCCCCGGCCGGGACCTGCGCGAGTTCCAGGGCCTGGTGCACCGCTTCGACGAAGTACTCGGCGATATCGGCGCGCCCCGCGTCCACGGTCATCTGGTACGGGTTCGCGGCGTCCGGCAGCCCGCCGCCGGTGACCTGGAGCAGCGGGTCCGCGCCGTTGCGCAGCCGCAGCCGCAGGCGGCCGCCCTTGCGGGCCGGCTCGTACGCGATTCCGGCCACCGCGGTGAGCGGCACCGTGAAGGCACCCAGGTCCTGCCGCAGCTTGTGCACCCCGCGTTCACGCCCCGGCACGATACGTACCGCGTCGCCGTCAAAGGTCCATGTGCCGTCGCGCACCATCAGTTCAGCCATGCCCGAAGCCTACGGAGCGCCGGGCCGGGGGAGGCGTGGCGGGGCGTGACGGGCTGCGAGGGGCTGCCGGGGGGAGAGGCGGACGTTCCGTCGTCGGCCCGGAACATCCCCTTTCGCAGGTCAGTGCCCGTTTCAACGGTCAGGGCACCCCCTCTGGGTCGTTCCTGTTGAGCGACCGGGGGCGCCTTGCCGGTCGTCCGCATGCGGTGTCGTACGTGCGGACGCGCATCGCCCCATGCCCACGAGCCGTGCCGTGCTGTGCCGTACGTACGGTGCGTAAGCGCGTCAGCCCCGTCATCCCCTACAGCTCCTGACGTCACGGCCGAGCGCCGTCCTCTGGGCAGGGTGCGGGAAAAGGAGGAGCGCTCTTGTGGTGCTCTGGTTAGCCTGCCGGGATGCCCGAGCGAAAGAAGTACGTCCGTCGTTCCGCCCGTGTGGTGTTGATGGACGAGAGGGATCGTGTGTTGTTGCTGAAAACTTACGACGATCCGGATGCGCCGGGGAAGGGGCACAGCTGGCACACGCCTGGTGGGGGCGTGGAGGAGGGCGAGAGCTTGGTGGAGGCGGCGGCCCGGGAGCTGGGTGAGGAGACCGGGCTGTCGGTGGCACCTGGGGCGCTCGGGGCGCAGGTGGCGGAGACCTCCGGGTACGCGGATCTCGGATGGGCCCAGGGGATCTTCCAGGACACGTTCTTCCACCTGCGGGTCCCGACCCACCGGGTCGATGTCACCGGGCAGGAACCGTACGAGCGGCGGCACCACGCCGGACACCGCTGGTGGCCGATATCCGAGCTGGCCGCCACCGGTGAGACCGTTCGGCCCCTCGGCCTCGCCGAGCTGGCGGGTGGTCTGGCCGCCGGGCGTATTCCCCGGGTGCCCGTTCAGCTTCCCTGGCATCACTGAGGGGCGGATGCCGGACGGAGTCCTTCTCGTCTCCACGACGCGCCACACCCGGCCGTCCGGCTCCCCGCGCCCGGTGCCGCGCGGACGCCGGCCGGACGACCCGCTGCCGGTGACGACACCTCGCGCCGGTGAAGCGGTGAACACGCGAAGCCCCAGGCAAAACCCCCGAGCCTCCCGCGAATTGTCCACCCCCGCCCCACCCGCCCGCACTGCTCACCCGTCTGTCATGTCTATGTCGTACGCAGGTCAGCGCCACGCCGTCCCTCACTCCTCCAATCACCGGTGACAACCACCGTCACCGGAGGGGCAGATGACGCACCGCACCACCCGCGCACCGCACGACCAGGAACTCCACGCGGCCGCCAGGCACCTCGCCAGGCGCAGGTTCCTCACCGTTACCGGGGCCGCCGCCGCGCTCGCGTTCACCACCAACCTGCCGGGTGCGGGTGCCGCGTACGCCGCTGAGGCCGACCCGCGGAGGATCACCGAGGACCCGTTCACCCTCGGCGTCGCCTCCGGTGATCCGCTGCCCCACTCCGTCGTGCTGTGGACCCGGCTGGCGCCCCGCCCGTACCAGCCGGACAGCGGGATGCCGCGGCAGCGGTTCACCGTGCGCTGGGAGGTCGCCCACGACGAGCGGTTCACCCGGATCGCCGGGCGCGGACGCGCCGAGGCCCACCCCGAGTTCCACCACTCCGTGCACATCGAGCCCACCGGCCTCGCCCCCGACCGGGTCTACTACTACCGCTTCCGCGTCGGCAGATGGATCAGCCCCGTCGGCCGCACCCGTACCGCGCCCCTGCGCGGCGCCCGGCTGCGCGGCCTCTCCCTCGCCGCGGTCTCCTGCCAGGCGTACGAGGACGGCCACTTCACCGCCTACCGGCATCTCGCCCGCGAGGACCTCGACGTCGTCCTCCACCTCGGCGACTACATCTACGAGTACGCCGTCCCGCCCACCGGCGGCGCCCGCGGCCTCACCGACCCCCTGCCCGACCACTTCGGCCACGAGACCGTGACGCTGGAGGACTACCGGCTGCGCTACGCCCTCTACCGCACCGACCCGGACCTCCGCGCCGCCCACGCCGCACACCCCTTCATCGTCACCTGGGACGACCACGAGGTGGAGAACAACTACGCCGCGGACACCAGCGAGGACAATGCCCCGCCCGCCGAGTTCCTGGCCCGCCGCGCCGCCGCCTACCGCGCCTACTGGGAGAACCAGCCGCTGCGCCGCCCGCAGCGCCCGCGCGGCGCCGACGCCCGCCTCTACCGCCGGGTGCACTACGGGCAGCTCGCCCAGTTCGACGTCCTCGACACCCGCCAGTACCGCTCCGACCAGGCGTACGGCGACGGCTGGCGGGTACCGGGCCCCGAGTCCGCCGACCCCCGGCGCACCCTGACCGGCGCGGCGCAGGAGCGGTGGCTGCTCGACGGCTGGCGGGAGTCCACCGCGCGCTGGAACATCGTGCCGCAGCAGGTCGTCCTCTCCCAGCGGCGCAGCAGGCCCACGCCCGACTTCAAGGTGAGCATGGACAGCTGGGACGGCTACCCCGCCTCCCGGGAGCGGCTGCTGGCGGGCGCGGAGGCGGCCGGGGTGGACAACCTGGTGGTGCTCACCGGCGATGTGCACGTCCACTACGCCTTCGACATCAAACGGGACTTCTCCCGGCCCGCATCGCGCACCGCGGGCGTGGAGCTGGTGACCTCCTCGATCTCCAGCGACGGCGACGGCACGGAGCGGCCCGCCAACTGGGCGACGTACCGGGAGGCCAACCCGCACCTGAAGTTCTACGACGGCCGGCGTGGCTATGTGACCGTCACCCTCGACCGGGACACCGCCCGCGCCGACTTCCGTACGGTGTCCGCGGTGACCACGCCCGGGGCGCCGGTGAGCACGGCCGCGTCGTTCGTGACCGAGGCGGGCGATCCGGGGCTCAAGCAGGTGTGACGCGGGGCACGGGCGGGGGCCCGGACCGTGCGCCCCCGCCCCCCGCCCGCGGCGTGTCACGATGGGGAGTCATCACCGACAGACGGAGACGCCCATGACGGACGCCGGCCCCAGCGCGGCCGAGACCCAGCAGGACCCGCCCGCGATAGCCGGGCGGGACGTGGCAGCCGCACCGGCCGCGTCCCGCCGCACCGGCCTCCTCGTCACCCTCGTCCTCGGCGGTCTCACCGCGGTCCCGCCGCTCTCCATGGACATGTACCTCCCGGCGCTGCCGGAGGTCACCACCTCCCTGCACAGTCCCCCCGCCACCGTCCAGCTCACCCTCACCACCTGCCTCGCCGGCATGGCGCTGGGGCAGATGATCGTCGGCCCGATGAGCGACAAATGGGGCCGTCGCCGGCCGCTGCTGGCCGGCATGGTGATCTACGTACTGGCCACCGCGCTCTGCGTCATCGCCCCCAACGTCGAACTCCTCGTCGCGTTCCGCCTGCTCCAGGGCCTCGCGGGCGCGGCCGGCATCGTCATCGCGCGGGCGGTGGTCCGCGACCTCTACGACGGGGTGGCGATGGCCCGGTTCTTCTCGACGCTGATGTTGATCTCCGGCGTCGCACCGGTCGTCGCCCCGCTGATCGGCGGCCAGATCCTGCGGGTCACCGACTGGCGCGGCGTCTTCGTCGTCCTGACCGTCGTCGGCACCCTGCTGACCACCGTCGTCTGGCGCGTCCTGGACGAGACGCTGCCGCCCGCCCGGCGCCACGCGGGCGGCCTCGGCCAGGCCCTGCGCACCATGCGCGGCCTGCTCGCCGACCGCACCTTCTCCGGCTATCTGCTCGTCGGCGCCTTCGGGTTCGCCGCGCTGTTCGCCTACATCTCCGCCTCGCCCTTCGTCGTCCAGGAGATCTACGGCGCCTCCCCGCAGACCTTCAGCCTCCTCTTCGGCGTCAACTCCGTCGGCCTGGTGCTGGTCGGCCAGCTCAACGGCAAGGTCCTTGTCGGCCGGGTCGCGCTGGAGAAGGTGCTGGCCACCGGCCTCGCGCTGATCACCGTCGCGGCGACCGCGCTGCTGCTGATGGCGGGCGGGGCGTTCGGCGAGGTGGGGCTGTTCCCGATCGCCGCCGGACTGTTCGTCCTGATGGCGTCCATGGGACTGGTGATGCCCAGCACCAACACCCTGGCGCTGCTGCGCACCCCGCACGCGGCCGGTTCCGCCTCCGCGCTGCTGGGCACCTCCACCTTCCTCCTCGGCTCGGTGGCCTCCCCGCTCGTCGGCGTCGCGGGTGAGCACACCGCCGTACCGATGGCGACGGTCCAACTCGGCTGCGCCGTACTGGCGCTCGTGAGCTTCCTGGGGATGTGCCGCCCGTGGCAGCGTGGAAAGGAGAGCCTTCTGGGTACCGCCGGAGAAGGGACCGCCCCCTGAACACCTCGCGACTCGTCCACGGCACACCGGCACAGGCCCGCCTCGACCCCCACTGGACGCAGCGGCTGACCGACGGCGTCCGCGCACTGCCCGGCGGCCGGCCCGCCTGGTGTGC
>NZ_JCANQV010000035.1:0-29729 GCF_059553635.1 Candidatus Streptomyces philanthi | reverse complement strand
CCGGGTCGAGGGAGGGCTGGACGGGCCCGTGCCCCGTGGGCCGCAGCAGCCGCTCCCGTCGGTCGGTGACCGCCAGCGTCAGACCGGCGGCGTCGGCGTCCCGCGCGTACGGCCCGCACTCCGTGTCCGCGTATGCGACGACGAGCGCGCCCCCGGCGATTCCCGGCAGCCACCGCCCGCACTCCCGCTCCCCCGCCAGCCGCCGCAGCAGCGCGGCCGCCGCGACCGTCTCCACCAGCGGGCCCGGCACCGCGTACCGCCCCAGCTCCACGAAGGACAGGACGAGTTCCACGGGCAGGAAGCCCGCGCCGCCGTACTCCTCCGGGACCGCGAGGCCGAACAGGCCGGTGTCCGCGAGCCGCCGCCACAGGGCGCGGCCCGGCGCCGGATCGCCGTCCGCCCAGGCCCGCGCGGCGTCCGTCGGGTGCGCCGCGTCGAGCAGGCGCCGCAGGACACCGGCGAACTCCCGCTGGTCCTCGCCGAGGGCGAAACTCATCGCCGCCCCCTCGGCAGGCCGAGCAGCCGCTCGGCGGCGATGTCGCGCTGGATCTCGTTGGTGCCCGCGTAGACCGGGCCGGCCAGGGCGAAGGTCCAGCCGTCGGCCCAGGCGCCGTGGTCGGGGGCCTCGGTGGCGGAGCCGGCGAGGTCGCCCGCGGGGCCGAGGAGGTCGAGCGCGGTCTCGTGCAGGGCGATGTCCAGCTCGGACCAGAAAATCTTGTTCAGGCTGGCCGCCGCGCCCGGCGCCCCGTCCGCGGCGGCCTGGGCGCGGGCGCGCAGATGGTAGGCGCGGGCGCCGATGAGCGCGTCGGCGACCCGGTCGCGCAGCGCGGTGTCGGCCGGATCGCCGTGCTGCCGCCACAGCGCGGCGAGCCGTTCGGCGGCGGCCGTGAACCGGCCGGGGCTGCGCAGGGTCAGCCCCCGCTCGTCGCCCGCCGTGCTCATGGCGACGCGCCAGCCGTCGCCCGGCGCGCCGATCACGTCCTCGTCCGGGACGAACACCCCGTCCAGGAAGATCTCGGCGAACGCGGGCCTGCCGTCCAGCCGCCGCACGGGCCGCACCGTCACCCCCGGGTCCCGGAGGCCGAACATCACATACGTCAGGCCCCGATGCGGCCGGTCCGCTTCCGGGTGGCTGCGGAAGAGGCCGAAGGCGCGGTCGGCGAACGCGGCCCGCGAGGACCAGGTCTTCTGCCCGTCGAGCAGCCAGCCGCCGTCCGTCCGTACGGCGGTGGAGCGCAGTGCGGCCAGATCGGAGCCCGCGCCCGGTTCCGACCACGCCTGCGCCCAGATCACCTCGCCGCGCGCCATCGGCGGCAGGACGCGGGCGCGCTGCGCCGCGGTGCCGTGCGCGAGCAGGGTCGGGGCGAGCAGCTGGATGCCGTTCTGGGCGACCCGGCCGGGCGCCCGCGCCGCCCAGTACTCCTCCTCGAAGAGCAGCCAGCGGGTGAGACCGGCGCCGCGGCCCCCGTACTCCTCGGGCCAGGACACCGCCGACCATCCGGCCGCGCCCAGGACGCGCTCCCACTCCCGGTGGGCCGCGAAACCCTCCTCGGTCTCCAGGGACGGCAGCGGGCGGGCCGGGACGTGCGCGGCGAGCCAGTCGCGCGCGGTGCGCCGGAACTCCTCGTCCTGCGGGGTGTGTTGGAGATCCATCGGCGGGCGGCCCCTCTCGCGGATGTTCCGTCACCAGGTTCCCTAACAAGTGTTTGGTAGGTTAGCGTACGGCCATGACGCCCGAGAAGCCTCCGCCGCCCCCGTACGTCCCCGGGCACGGCCTGCTCACCGGTCGCACCGCCGTCGTCACCGCGGCCGCCGGCACCGGCATCGGCGGCGCCACCGCCCGCAGACTCCTGGAGGAGGGCGCCGACGTCCTCCTCTCCGACGCCCACACCCGCCGCCTGGAGGAGACCGCCGCACACCTCGCCGACGAGTTCGGCGCCCCGCGCGTCACCGCGCTGCCCTGCGACGTCACCGACGAGACCCAGGTCGCCGCCCTCTTCGACCTCGCCGAACGCCACCACGGCCGGCTCGACATCGTCGTCAACAACGCCGGACTCGGCGGCACCGCCGACCTCGCCGACATGACCGACGCCCAATGGGACCGCGTCCTCGACACCACCCTCACCGGCACCTTCCGCTGCACCCGCGCCGCCCTCCGCCGGCTGCGCGCCACCACCGGCGGCGGAGCCCCCGCACCCCACGGCGTCATCGTCAACAATGCCTCCGTCACCGGCTGGCGCGCCCAGCGCGGACAGGCCCATTACGCCGCGGCCAAGGCCGGGGTGATGGCCCTGACCCGCTGCGCCGCCGTCGAGGCCGCCGCCTACGGCGTCCGCGTCAACGCCGTCGCCCCCAGCCTGGCCATGCACCCCCACCTCGCCAAGGTCACCACCGACACCCTGCTGGACGAACTCGCCGCGCGGGAGGCGTTCGGACGACCCGCCGCCCCCTGGGAGGTCGCCAATGTCATCGTCTTCCTCGCCGGCCCCTACTCCTCCTACATGACCGGCGAGGTCGTCCCCGTCAGCAGCCAGCACGCCTGAGGGCCGGGCCGGGGAGCGACAATGGCAGGGTGCCCACCACCAAGAACACCGGGAAGCCCGCCCGCGTACCGCGGCGGACGACGACCGTGAGCGCGTCCCCCGAGCGCCGCAGGGAACTCCTCGCCACCGCGGCGGAGGTCTTCGCCACCCACGGCTACAACGCCACCACCGTCCGCCGCATCGCGGACGAGGCCGGCATCCTCGCCGGCAGCCTCTACTACCACTTCGACTCCAAGGAATCGATGGTGGACGAGATCCTGTCGACCTTCCTCACCGAACTGTGGGACGGCTACGACACCGTGCTCGCCTCCGGACTCGGCCCCCGCGAGACCCTGGAGGCCCTCGTCACCGAGTCCTTCCGGGAGATCGACCGGCACCGCGCCGCCGTCGCCATCTACCAGAAGGAGTCCCGCCACCTCGCCGCCCAGCCCCGCTTCGGCTATCTCACAGAATCCCAGCAGAAGTTCGAGCAGGCATGGCTCGGCACCCTGGAGCGCGGCGTGGCCGACGGCGTCTTCCGCGCCGACCTCGACATCCGTCTCACCTACCGCTTCGTCCGCGACACCGTCTGGGTCGCGGCCGGCTGGTACCGGCCGGACGGACAGCACAGCCCGGAGGAGATCGCCCGCCAGTACCTCACGATGGTCCTGGACGGCATCGCCCTGCGGGAATGACGCCCGCGCCCCGGACGGCCCGCCGCCCCGGGGCACCACCCGAAGGAGCCGTGTGATGGCCGAGGCCTACATCGTCGACGCCCTGCGCACCCCGGTCGGCAAACGCGGCGGCGCGCTCGCCGCCGTCCACCCCGCCGACCTCGGCGCCCATGTGCTCACCGCACTCGTCGACCGCACGGGCATCGACCCGGCGGCCGTCGAGGACGTCGTCATGGGCTGCCTGGACACCGTCGGACCGCAGGCCGGCGACATCGCCCGCACCGCGTGGCTCGCCGCCGGCCTCCCCGAGGAAGTCCCCGGCGTCACCGTCGACCGCCAGTGCGGCTCCTCCCAGCAGGCCGTCCACTTCGCCGCCCAGGCGGTGCTCTCCGGCACCCAGGACCTCGTCGTGGCCGGCGGCGTCCAGAACATGTCGATGATCCCCCTCGCCTACGCCACCCGCCGCGCCGCGGAACCCCTCGGACTCACCGAAGGCCCGTACGCCGGGAGCGCCGGCTGGCGCGCCCGCTACGGCGACCGGCCCGTCGACCAGTTCCACGGCGCCGAACTCATCGCCCGGACCTGGCGGATCTCCCGGCACGCCATGGAGGAGTTCGCCCTGCGCTCCCACCGGCGCGCCGTCCGCGCCACCGACGAGGGCCGCTTCACCCGCGAGATCGCCCCCTACGGAAACCTCACCACCGACGAGGGACCGCGCCGCGACACCTCCCTGGAGAAGATGGCCGCCCTCCCGCCGCTGACCGAGGGCGGCCGGCTGACCGCCGCCCTCGCCTCCCAGGTCTCCGACGGCGCCGCCGCGATGCTGCTGGCGAGCGAACGCGCCCTGCGCGTCCACGGGTTGAGGCCCCGGGCCCGCGTCCACCATCTGTCGGTACGCGGCGAGGACCCCATCCGGATGCTCACCGCGCCCCTGCCCGCCACCGCGTACGCCCTGCGCCGCAGCGGGCTCACCCTCGACGACATCGACCTCGTCGAGATCAACGAGGCATTCGCCTCCGTCGTCCTCGCCTGGCTCGCGGACACCGGCGCCGACCCCGCCAAGGTCAACGTCAACGGCGGCGCCATCGCCCTGGGCCACCCCCTCGGCGCCACCGGCACCCGGCTGATGACGACCCTGCTCCACGAACTGGAACGCACCGGCGGACGCTACGGCCTCCAGACCATGTGCGAGGGCGGCGGCCAGGCCAATGTCACCATCGTCGAACGGCTGTGAACACCGCGCCGGATGAAGTGGGAGCCCCGGTCAGCAGCGTCTGTTCTTGACGTACAGCGCCCGGGGCGTGGCCGTCGTCGCGTACCGCACGTTCTTCGTCACGCCCTTGGCGAGCCGGCCGCGGGGATCGCTGTGGCGCGGTACGACGATGACGTAGCACGCCGCCCGGCGGCCGCACAGATTCGCCAGCCGCACATAGCGGGTGTGCCCCGACGTGAAGTACTTGCGGACCTTGACGCACTGCACGGTCCGGGCCGCCGACGGCGCGGCCGCGGCGGTCGGCGGCACCGCCAGTGACGCCCCGCACACCACCGTCGTCAGCGCCATGGCCACGATCTTCCGCATACGGTCTCCCCCGGTCGACGACTTCCGCTGCACGGCGACACGGGCTCTCGCACGCGCATTCTTCATTCTGCACGCACGGCGGGGGAACGCGCGCGGCGTGGGACGGGCGGGGCCACGGTGACGTCGGCCGATGCCCGGGACGTGCGGTGGTGAGCCGCTGGGCGGCGGCCGGTGCTCAGGCCCCTGAAGGCGTCCGGTCCCGCCCCGCGCTCAGCCCCCCGAAGGCCCCGCGCACGCCCCCAGGTCCTTCAGCACCGCGTGCGCCTCCGCCATGATCCGTTCCACCAGCTCCGCGCACGACGGCAGATCCCCGATCACCCCCGCGACCTGGCCCGCCGCCATCACCCCCCGGTCCGGACGCCCCTCGACCATCGCCGCCCGCAGCATCACCGGGGTGTTCGCCGCCATCAGCACCTGGCTCCACGACAACTCCCGGCCCCGTCGCATCGCCCGTCCGTCCCGCACCATCTGCCGCCAGGTCAGCCCCGACCTCCCGCGGAACGCGGCCGCGCAGCGCGCCGCGCGCAGCAGCGACGCCGCCCGCCCGGACCGCTCCAGCGCCGCCACCAGATCCGTACGCAGCATCCGGTGCGGCAGCCCGTCCACCGCCCGGGTCACCGTGACGTCCCGCACCCCGGCCGCCAGATAGCGCTCCTTGACCGCGTCCGGCACCGTACTGTCCGAGGTGAGCAGGAACCGCGTCCCCATCGCCACCCCGCACGCACCCAGCGCCAGCGCGGCGACCAGCCCCCGCCCGTCCCGGAAGCCCCCCGCCGCGATCACCGGCAGGTCCACCGCCCCCGCGACCTGCGACACCAGCACGGTGGTCCCCACCTCCCCGGTGTGACCACCGCCCTCGGCGCCCTGGACCAGCACGGCGTCCGCGCCCCAGGCCGCGACCTTCTCGGCGTGCCGGAGCGCCCCCACCGACGGGATCACCACCACCCCCGCGTCCTTCAGCCGCGCGATCAGCTCCCGCGACGGCGCCAGCGCGAACGACGCGACGCGCACCCCCTCCTCGACGACGACCCGCACCCGCTCCGCCGCGTCCGAGGCATCCGCCCGCAGATTCACCCCGAACGGCGCGTCCGTACGGGAGTGGACCTCACGCACCGCGGCCCTGAGCTGAGGCACCGTCATCGTCGCGGACGCCAGTATCCCCAGCGCCCCGGCGTTCGCCGTCGCGGACACCAGCCGGGGCCCGGCCACCCACCCCATACCGGTCTGCACCAGCGGATGCCGCACGCCCACGAGGTCGGTGAGGCGGGTGCGCAGGACGGGGGAGTGCTCCGTCCCGGCCGTCACGCCGGTACCTCCCGTTCGCGCAGCCCCCGCGGATCGAGCACCTCACGGATCAGCCGCAACTCCTCCTTTGACGGCTCCCGCGTCACCGGCACGGTATCGGGCACCACCAGCGCGAACCCGGTCGCCTCCCGCACCTGCTCCACGCTCACCCCCGGATGGAGCGACCGCAGCCGCATCGTGCGCGCGGGCGTCGCGAAGTCGAAGACGCCCAGATCGCTGACGACCCCGGCGAGGCGGTGGAAACGCGTCGCCGAGGGGCCCGCCGCCGCGGCCCGGTCGTGGCCCACCCCGCACACCATGTCCACCCGCTCCACGAACGAACGGCGGGAGTGGCGGGGCACCCAGTAACTCGTCACATGGTTGACGGTGTTCGCGGGAGCCCCACGGGCCCCGAGCAACTGACGTGCGGGGCGCGCCGGGTCGCCGATGCGGGAGATGTTCTGGTTGCCGAAACGGTCGATCTGGCTCGCCCCCATCATCACGTGCCGGCGCCCGGTCGCGACCAGCGCCAGATGACGGCGGTAGGGGAGCCACCCCTCGGCCAGCCGCGCCCGCTCCCCGAGCGCCGGAGTGTCGGCGATCAGCAGGGCCTCTCCGTCCGTGAGCAGCAGCTCGGGCGCGAACGTCAGCCGCGCCAGCCGCGCACCGACCGTGGGCACCGTCCCCATCGGGGAGGCCAGCACCTCCCCGGCGCCCCGCCACTGCTCCGCGCACGCCACCACGCAGTACTCGGCCCGCGTCACCGACCCGCTCATGCCTCCTCCTCCGCGTGGAAGGCCGCTACGGCGGCGTGATAGGCCCGCTCGTCGCCGTCCAGGAAGCGCCGGGTGAACGCCGCCCAGCGCTCCGGGTCCGCCGCCGCCCCGGCGTACACCCGCTGGAACGCCTCGTCCCTCCCGTAGTCCGGGTCGCAGGAGGTGAAATGGGCACCGTTCGGCGCCTCCACCACACCGGTCACGAACGACCGGCTGACCAGCAGCGTCTGCGGTGGCCCCGCCGCCGCCAGCGTGGCGCCGCCCACGATCCGCTCACAGGACAGATACGCCTCGTCCGCCGCCTCGCAGAACAGATCGTCGAAGTACGGATCGGGCCCCAGGTACCGGCCGTTGCCCCGCGCGTCCGCCAGCGACAGATGCACCAGCGCCGCGTCCAGACGCAGGGCGGGCGCCGCCACCAGCTCCTCCCCGTCCTCGTACGGCGAGACGACCGTACGCAGCCACGGGTTGACGCGCGGCAGGTCGGAGCCCAGCCCCGCCCGGACCGGCATGAACGGCACCCGCTGGCCGGCCGCCGTCAGCCCCCACAGGAACATCGCCTCGTCCAGCTCCGTCAGCTCGACGGTGCCGTTCTGACGGGCGGTACGGAAGTGGGGTTCGAGGGGGATCGAGTCCAGCGTGACGAACGGGGCGACGACGCGCCGCAGTCTCCCCGCGGCCGCCAACAGCCCCACATCCGGTCCGCCGCACGTCACCAGCGTCAGATCCCGCAGACCGGACCGCAGCAGCGCGCGCACCAGCGCCATCGGCTTGCGCCGCGATCCCCAGCCGCCGATCCCGATCGTCATCCCGCTCGACAACCGCCCCACGACCTCGTCGGCGCTCATCGTCTTGTCGCTCACCTCGGCTCCTCACTCTCTCCAGGAGCGGCGTCCGGCCGCGGCGCACCGTCGGTGAACGCCTCGCGGAGGCGGCCGGCGATCCCGTCCAGCTGCGCCTCGAACGTGAAGCCCTGCTCGAACCGGTAACTCCGCCGCACATCGACCGGGTCGATGCCGTTGATCGCGGCCTTCGCCAGCCGCAGCAGCGCCCCGTCCTTCGCGGCGATCTCACCCGCCAGCGCCAGCGCCGCCTCCCGCAGCCGCTCCCGTGGCACCACCTCCCACACCGCGCCGTGTCCCCGTAACTCCTGTGCGGTGACGGTGCGTGAGGTGTAGTAGAGGGTGCGCATCAGATGCGGGGGCACGAGCCGGGACAGATGGGTGGCCGCGCCGAGCGCCCCGCGGTCCAGTTCCGGCAGACCGAACGTCGCGTCGTCGGCCGTCACGATCGCGTCCGCGGTGCCGACCAGCCCGATCCCGCCGCCCAGGCAGTACCCCTGGACGGCGGCGACGACCGGCACCTCGCACTCGTGGACCGCGGCGAACGCCTCGTAGCAGCCCCGGTTGGCGCCGACCAGCGCACGGTGCCCCGGGCTCCGCCGGATCTCCTTGAGATCGACCCCGGCGTTGAATCCCCGGCCGGACGCCGCCAGCACCACACACCGCGTGTCCGGGTCACGGCCGGCGGCCCGCACCGCGTCCGCCAGGTCGTACCAGCCCTGGACGGGCAGGGCGTTGACGGGGGGGAAGTCGACCGTGACCAGTGCGATCCCGCCGTCGCCCGAGGGGGTGGCGGGGTGAGAGGTGCAGACACCCATGAGCGGATCAGCTACCTTTCCACCAAACGTTTGTTAGGTGTTCGCTGGAGAAGGTAGCAGCGCGCAGCGCGCTGCGGGAGGTGGCGCATGACGATCGGCATCGATCTGTCGGGCCGGGTGGCGGTGGTCACCGGAGGAACCCGGGGCGTCGGCGCGGGCATCACCACCGCACTGCTCGCGGCGGGGGCCGAGGTCGTCGTGTGCGCCCGCCGGCCCCCCGACCGGCCGCTGGAGGCCGCCGGACGCACCGCGCACTACGTCCCCCTGGACCTGTGCGACACCGCCGCCGTCACCGCGTTCCTCCCCCGCGTCGCGGCCGAACACGGCAGCCTCGACATCCTCGTCAACAACGCGGGTGGCACCCCCTACCGCCTCCTCGCCGATGCCACTCCCCGGCACGCCGAACGTGTCGTACGACTGAACCTTCTCGCCCCGCTGACCGCCTCCCTCGCCGCCCGTGAGGTGATGGCGGCACAGCCCTCCGGCGGCTCGATCATCATGATCGGCAGTGTCAGCGCCACCCGCCCCTCGCCCGGCACCGCCGCCTACGGAGCGGCCAAGGCCGGACTGGACAACCTCGCCCGCTCCATGGCCGTCGAATGGGCCCCGCACATCCGCGTCAATACCCTGACCCTCGGCATGGTCCGCACCGAACGCTCCGCCCTCCACTACGGCGACGAGCACGGCATCGCCGCCGTCTCCCGCACCGTCCCCCTCGGCCGCCTGGCCACCCCCACCGAAGCGGGCACGGCCTGCGCCTATCTCGCCTCCGACCTGTCGGCCTACATCAGCGGGGCCTCGCTGCTGGTGCACGGCGGGGGCGAGTGGCCGGCGTTCCTGGGGGCGGGGAACGGGGCGGGGGAGTGAGGGGCGGTGGGGCGGTGCGGGCTCCCACCCACTCCACGCATGCACTCCACTCACCCACCCCGCACATCCACCTCACCCAGGAGGAGAACGATGGAGCGCATCTGCGCAGAACGGGTCGTGATCGTGACCGGGGCCGGCCGGGGGCTGGGCCGGGCGCACGCCCTCGCGTTCGCCGCCGAGGGGGCCCGTGTCGTGGTCAATGACCTCGGCGTCGCCGCGGACGGCACCGGCACCGCGGGGTCTTCCGGCGCGCCCGCGGGCCCCGCCGACGAGGTGGTCGCGGCGATCCGGGCAGCGGGCGGGGAAGCCGTCGCCCACGGCGGTGACATCGCCACCCCCGACGGCGCCGCCTCCCTGGTCACCACCGCCCTCGACGCCTACGGCCGCCTCGACACCCTCGTCAACAACGCCGGATTCCTCCGCGACCGGATGCTCGTCAACCTGGAGGAGGACGACTGGGACGCCGTACTCCGCGTCCACCTCACGGGCCACTTCCTCCCCCTCAAATACGCCGCCGCGCACTGGCGGGCCGAGGCCAAGGCGGGACGCACCCCGCGGGCACGCATCGTCAACACCACCTCCGGCGCGGGACTGCTGGGGAGCGTGGGGCAGGGCAACTACTCCGCGGCCAAGGCCGGCATCCTCGGCCTCACCCTGGTCGCCGCCGCCGAACTGGGCCGCTACGGCGTCCAGGTCAACGCCGTCGCACCGGCCGCCAGGACCCGGATGACGGAACGGACCTTCGCCGACACCATGGCGGCACCGGCCCCCGGCACCTTCGACGCGATGGCCCCGGACAATGTGTCCCCCCTGGTGGTGTGGCTGGGCTCCGCCTCCTCGGAGGGCGTCACCGGCCGGGTCTTCGAGGCCGAGGGCGGCCGCATCACCGTCATGGAGGGCTGGCGCCCCGGCCCGACCGCCGAACGCGCCGCCCGCTGGACCCCGTCCGAGGCCGGCCACACCGCCCGCCACCTCCTCACCACCGCGGCACCACCCCAACCGGTCTACGGAGCGCACCCTGTCCCCAAGGCCCCCTGAGACCCCTCGTGCCCCGCGCCGCGGCAGCCGTACGCCGTCGGCACCAGGGCAGGCGGGTCCCCGCGCCCCCGTTTCCGGCAGGTCGTCAGCCAGCGTCCCGGACCCGCCCGCCGTCAGCGGCTCCGCACATCCACCTCGGCTTGCGGGCCAGTCTCGGTGCGCCGGTCCGCCTCGGTGTGCCGGTCCGCCGTGGCCGGGCGGGCCGTCACCACCTTCAGGCCGCGGTCGGCGAACTCACGGCGGACGGACTCCGGCGCCTTGCTGTCCGTGATGAAGGTGTCGAAGACGTCCGCGCCACCGACCCGGGCGAAGCAGCGCTCGCCGATCTTCGAGGCGTCCGCCACGATCACGGCGCGGCGGGCACGTTCGGCCATGAGGTGGTTGACCCTGGCCTCCGCCTCGTCATGGACCGTGGCGCCCATCAGCGGGTCCACACCGTTGGCGCCGATGAACGCGATGTCGACGGAGATCTGCTGCAACACCAGCTCGCTGAACGGCCCGACCAGTTCGAACGAGCGCGAGTGCGCCACACCACCGGTCAGCACGATCTTGATCTGTGGTCGCACCGCCAGTTCGTTGGCGATGTTGAGCGAGTTGGTCACGATCGTCAGATGCGGCTGCGGCCCCGCCTCGGCGAAGTCGGCCCGGGTGGCCAGGACCCGGGCGATGGCCGTCGTGGTGGTACCCCCGCTCAGACCGACCACATCGCCGCGCTCGACGAGCTTCGCCGCCGCCTGCGCCACTGCCTCCTTCTCCTCGGACCGGTGTCCGTGCTTGTAACGGATCGGCAGGTCGTACGCCACCGAGCTGAGCACCGCCCCGCCCCGCGTACGGGTCAGCAACTGCTGCTCGGCGAGGGCGTCCATGTCGCGCCGCATGGTGGCGGCCGAGACCTCCAGTGCGGTCGCCGCCTCCTCGACGTCCACCCGGCCCCGCTCCCCGAGCAGCTCAAGCAGTGCGTTCAACCGTTCATGGCGCTTCATGCCGTGAGCCTAATTCCTTCTGAACGGTCGGCGGGGCTGCGGGCCACGGCACGGACCCCGCGCGTCAGCCCCGGACCGGCGCCGGTGCCGCATACGCGTCGGCCGCCGGCTGCGGGGTGCCCAGCACCTCCAGGAGCCGCGCCGCCTCCCGGGTCACCGCCTCTCGCGCGGGCTTGAGGTACTTACGGGAGTCGACGAGGGCGGCGTCCGCGCCCAGCACCTCACGGACGGTGCGGGTGAAGACCGACACCAGATGCGTCGAAATGTTGATCTTCGTCATGCCGGCGGCGATGGCACGGCACAGCTCCTCGTCCGGTACACCGGACGAACCATGGAGGACCAGCGGCACCGGCAGAGCGGCCCGCAGCCGTGCGATGAGATCCTTGTCCAGGGTCGCCGTCCGCTCGTGCATCGCGTGCGAGGAGCCGACGGCGACCGCGAGGGCGTCCACCCCGGTCGCCCGGACGAAGGCCAGCGCCTCGCCCGGGTCCGTCCGTGCGCCCGGCGCGTGCACACCGTCCTTGCCGCCGACCTCTCCCAGCTCCGCCTCGACGAAGGCGCCCCGTTCATGGCACCAGGCGGTGAGCGCGGCGGTGGTGGCGACATTGTCCTCGTAGGGGAGGGCGGAGGCGTCCACCATGAAGGACCCCACCCCGGCCTCGGCCCCCTGGCGGACCAGCTCCGGATCGGTGATGTGGTCGAGATGGACGGCGATGCGGGCGGAGGACTCCTCGGCCAGGGCCAGGGTCGCGGCCGTGAGCGGCCGCAGGGCGCCGTGGTAGCGGACGCAGTTCTCGCTGATCTGGAGGATCAGCGGGGCGTCGGCGCGCTCGGCCGCGCCGACCAGCGCCTCGGCGGTCTCCAGATGGATGACGTTGAACGCCGCGGCGCCGGCCCGCGCCTCACGCGCGGCATCGACGATCGAGGAGGTCGGGACGAGAGGCATGGAATCCGGCTCCCTTGCACAAGAGATGGGCTGAGGTCGGGGGAGTGGAGCGTGACGGCCGGGGCCCGCGCGGGGCATCGCGGGGCGGGACGTCCGGCACGGGGCCAGGGCTCTGCCGCCGCACTCCCGTCCGCCCGCGCGGGCACGCTCCCGGGGCGTCGGGCCGTCCCGCGATGACCGGCACCGGGACGGCCCTTCGCTGCGTGCTCGTACGCACCGGAGACTCCGGGCCCGCCTCCCGGCGGACAACAGGAGTCCGGCGGCATTCCCTAGGAAACGGAAGGCGTTTCGAGCATCACCGAACGGGTCAGGCTGCGGGGATTGTCCGGGTCCAGACCACGGGCGCGGGCCCGTTCCAGGGCCACCCGGTGCACCAGTACCAGATCGGCCAGCGGATCACGGTCGTGGCACACGAACCGTGCCCCCGTACGCGCCACATCCGCCTCCAGTCCCTCCGGCGCTTCCCCGAACAGCCAGGTCACCCGGCCGGGGGCGGCTATCGCGATGGGGCCGTGGCGGTACTCCATCGCGGGGTAGGACTCCGTCCAGCTCTGCGACGCCTCGCGCATCTTGAGGGCCGCCTCGTTGGCCAGGCCGAAGGTCCACCCCGTGCCCAGGAAGGAGAACTGCTCGGCGTCGATCCATTCCTGCTCGACCGGCACCGAGAGCGCCTCCTCCGCGTCGCGCACGGCGGCGGAGACGTCCTCGCCGAGGTGGGCGCGCAGCAGCGTCAGCGCGGTGGTCGCGAAGCGTGTCTGCACCACCGACCGTTCGTCGGCGAAGGGCAGGGCGACCGTCTCGTCCGACAGCTCCGTCGCCGGTGTGCCGGGATCGCCGATGATCGTCACCGTCGGGACCGTGCCCTTGACCGCCTCCAGGACCCGCAGGACCTCGGTCGTGGTCCCGGACCGGGTGATCGCCACCACCGCGTCGTAGCCGCGGTCGGTGCCGAGGAACGCCTCCGAAGCGGCGAACGGATCGGTCACGCCCAGGCCGGCGCCCTCGCGCAGCGCGGCGTACGACTGTGCCATGAACCACGAGGTGCCGCAGCCGACGACGGCGACGCGCTGTCCGCGCGAGGGCAGCGGGCCTCTCGCGGCCAGTCCGGCACCGATCTCCGCCGCCTTGCGCCAGGTCTCCGGCTGGCTGCGCAGCTCCTGCTCCATGTACGAGCCCCGGTGCATGTCTCCGTTGCCCATGACCCGCCCCCTCCTTCATGCCGAAAACTGCAATATTTTCTGAGTCTGCGAGCAACTGTACGCATGAAGCGTCGGAGTCTCCATCCCTCGCAGGGGTGAATGTCGATGGAGTGGGGCGGCGTCTCTCTCGCGCTCGATCGCCCGAACGGGTGCTTGGGGGCGGCAAAGAGGGGGGTGGCGACGTAGCGTGAGGGGTGTTGACACCTGCGCGAAAGGGCCTCAATACTCGCATGATCAGTCAAGAGCAATGACGCTCCGTCGCACTAAGGACTCGCCATGTCCACTGCAACGCTCTCCGAGATGCCGTCGCCCACCGCGGGGCCGACGCGTCGCACGGGCAGGCTCTTCGCGCTCACCGGTGCCGTCGTCGGCGTCATCTACGGCTACGACTCCGGCAGCATCTCCGGTGCCCTGGTCTTCCTCGCGCGGGACTTCCATCTCACCGAGGCCCAGAGAGGGCTGGTCAACAGCATCCTGGTGTGCGGCTCGATCCTCGGCGCGCTGATCGGCGGCAAGCTCGCCGACACCCTGGGCCGCAAGGCCGCCATGCTGATCGTCGCCGCCTCGTACAGCGTGTTCGCCGCACTGTCCGCCCTGGCCCCCAATGTCGTCGTGCTCGACATCGTCCGGTTCTTCCTGGGCGTGGCCATCGGCATATCGATCGTCGCCGCACCGCTCTACGTCGCGGAATCGACCCCGGCGAGAATCCGCGGCGCCTCCGTCGCCGCCTACCAGGTGGCCACGGTCACCGGAATCGTCCTCACCTATTTCGTCAACTGGGGCCTGTCCGGCGGAGGGCACTGGCGGTGGATGCTCGGCATCGCCGCCGTCCCCGCCGCGCTGGTGATGATCCCGCTGCTGAAACTGCCCGACACACCGCGCTGGTACGTCCTCAAGGGACGTACGGAGCAGGCCGTGGAGGTCATGACGCGGACCGATCCGGACGTCGACGCGCGGGCCGAGGTCACGTCCATCAGTGCCGCCCTCGCCGCGGAGGACGGCGGATCCCTCCGCGCGCTCGGGCGCCGGCCGTACCTCCGGGCCACGCTCTTCGTCATCGGTCTCGGGTTCTTCTGCCAGATCACCGGCATCAACGCCGTCACGTACTACAGCCCGCAGATCTTCGAGGAGATGGGCTTCACCGGCAACGGACTGAACTTCCTGCTCCCGGCGTTCGTGCAGCTCGCGTCGCTGGCCGCGACCGTCCTCGCGATCCTCATCATCGACCGCCTCGGACGGCGGCTGGTGCTGCTGTCCGGTATCGGCACGATGGTCGTCATGCTCGCCGTCCTGGCCGCCGTCTTCGCCGCGGGCGACCCACACGGCACCGCGACCTGGGTGGGCTTCGGTGCGATCCTGCTGTTCACCGCAGCCTTCAACTTCGGCTTCGGGTCACTGATCTGGGTCTACGCGAGCGAGGCGTTCCCCGTTCACCTGCGGTCCACCGGGGCGTCGGTCATGCTCACCGCCGACCTCGTCGCCAACCTGTTGATCGCCCAGTTCTTCCCGTCCCTGATGGGCCGGGCGGGCGCGGCCCCCACCTTCGCCGGCCTCGGCGTCCTGGCGCTCTGTGCCCTGGTCTTCGCCGCCGTGACCGCACCGGAGACCAAGGGCCGCCATCTGGAGGAGATCCAGGGCTACTGGCTCAACGGCGGACGCTGGCCGACGACATAACGGCGGACCGGGCGACGGCCGCCACGGGGCGGAGCGAAGGAGACGGGAGGCAGACACGGCTCACCGCGACGGGCCGGCGCGAGACGGCATCGAGGGGCGCTCGCGCGGCCCGTGCGCGGAGAAAAACGCCGGCGCGCCCCGCGACGCGCCGCTACCCTCGCCCCATGGGCGTTTCGTGAGCAGAAGGACAAGGACCACATGCTCCGCCCGGCGATGACCGCCGGGCGTTCCTTCCGTATGCCGCATCACCGCTCAGGAGACCTGCGCCCATGTCCTTCCCGTCCTCCCACGGTTCCCCGGCCCTCGACCGCCGCATCGCCCTTCTTCGGGAACTCGCCCACGCCGAACCGCGACTCGACGGCGTCCTCCTGTACGGCTCCTGGACCCTGGGGGAGGCCGACCCCCACTCCGACCTGGACGCCTACCTCTACATCCGGGACGCCGAGGCCGAAAGGTTCGACGCCCGGGCCTTCCTCGGCCGGCTGGCCCCGCTGAAGCTGGCCTACACCAACATGTACGGCATCCTCGCCGTCGTCTTCGACGACCTCATGCGCGGGGAGTTCCACATCGAGCCCGCCGGACCCGGCATCGAGGCCGTCGCCACCTGGCGCGGCATGGTGCATCTGCCCGACCCCGACGCCGCCGTCCTGCTCGACCGCAGCGGACGGCTGACCACCGCCGCACGCCTCCTCGCCGACCCCCGCCCGCCCGAGGCGGCGAGCACCGCCCAGCAGCTCACGGACGAACTGGCCAACTGGACGCTGATGCTCGCCCATGTGATGGCGCGCGGCGAGACCGCCCGCGCCCACGCGCTGCTGCACACGGTCATCGCCCCGCAGCAGCTCCAGCTCTGCCGTCTGCTGCGCGGCTCCACCGCACACTGGCTCACGCCGAGCCGTGCGCTGGAGAGGGACCTGCCGGCGGCCGACCGCGAGCGGTACACGGCCACCACCGCGGCCGCCCGCCACCCGGAGACCGCGGCCGCCGCCCGCCGCAGCTGGCGCTGGAGCAGGGACCTGGCCGCCGAGGCGGTGGCGAGGTGGGACATCACGGTCCCGGACGGGCTGCACGACGAGATCGCCGCGCTGCTGCGCGGCGGCACCCGCTGACCGTGCCCGGCCCCGGCACGCCGCCTCAGGACGGCAGTTGTTCCCGGTGGGCCGCCAGCTCCGGGGCCGTCGTCGTGGCCACGAACTCGGTGACGCGGTAGGTGCACAACCCGGCGACGACGAAGGGGTCTCGCGCCACCAGCCGTTCGATCTCCGCGCGGTCGGACCCGGTGGCGAGGATCACGCCGCCGTCCCTCGGCACCTTGCGCCCGGCGGCGAGGAACCGTCCCTCGGCGAAGTGCCCCTGAAGCCAGGCGACATGCTCCTGGAGCGCCGCGTCGATGCGCTCCAGAGGGGAGGTGTAGACCAGTTCCAGTACGAACATGACAGGCACTATAGGCCGCACCCTCCGGCGGACGGGCCGCGGACGTCGCGCACGGCGGCGTCCCGGCGCGCCCCCGTGGGGCGGCCGGACCAGGGCGGGGACCGCCGGAATCCCGTGACCGCCGGTCGGTTAGCGTGACGGCACCATGGACAACGACACCGCGCCCTCCCTCGACGACGCACTGCGCCACTGGCCCGCCGACGAGGCCGGGGCCCGCGCCGTACAGGACCGCCTGCGGCGCTTCGTGCGCCTCGACGAGCCCGGTCCGCAGCCCGGCTTCGACGGCACCGTCGTCGGTGTGGACGTCGCCTACGACGACGACCGCGATGTCGTCGCCGCCGCGGCCGTGGCACTCGACGCCCGCACCCTCGCCGTCGTCGACGAGGCCACCGCGGTCGGCCGGGTCACGTTCCCCTACGTCCCCGGGCTGCTCGCCTTCCGGGAGATCCCCACGGTCGCCGCCGCGCTGGCCCGGCTCGCCCGCACCCCGGACCTCGTGGTCTGCGACGGCTACGGCCTCGCCCACCCCCGCCGCTTCGGGCTCGCCAGCCACCTCGGGGTGCTGACCGGGCTGCCCACCATCGGTGTCGCCAAGAACCCCTTCACCTTCCGGTACGAGCCCCCGGGCCCGGAGCGCGGCGCGAGCTCCCCGCTCCTGGACGACCGGTCGGGGGCGGCCGCCCCGGAGGAGGTCGGCCGCGCGCTGCGCACCCGGGAGGGCGTCAAGCCGGTGTTCGTCTCCGTGGGGCACCGCGTCTCCCTGGAGCGGGCCTGCGCACACGTCCTCCGTCTGACGCCCGCGTACCGTCTCCCGGAGACCACCCGGGCCGCGGACTCCCTCTGCCGCCGGGCGCTCGCGGGAACCTGACGCCGGGTCACGGGCACGACGGCCCGGGGACGTCACTCCGCCTGGTCGCCCAGCTGCCCCAGCGCCACCGCGCGGACCCCCTCCAGCTCGGCGAGCGACTCCACCAGGGCGTGCGCCGACGCGGTGCCCTCCAGGCGGAGCAGTACCTCGGCCGAAATCTGTTCGTCGTCCGCGCCGGTGTCCACCCGGATGTCGGTGACCCGGAAACCCCCTCCGGCACAGGTCTCCAATATCTGCCCCAGCACGCCGCGACGGGAGTGGTAGACGAGTCTCAAGGCGATGTTCCTCGTGGTGGTCACGGAACCGAAACGTTCCGACAGCTTGGGCAGGCCGCGGACGACGAGGAAGTGCACGCCGGTGGCGGCGATGGCGAGCAGCGGCAGCCCGCCGCCGCAGGCCATGCCGATCGCGCAGGTCAGCCAGATCGTCGCGGCCGTCGTCAGGCCCCGGACCGCGTCCTTCTTGACGAAGATCAGCCCGCCGCCTATGAAACCGATGCCGGACACGATCTGCGCGGCCACCCGGGACGGGTCGAGCGACACGCCCGAGGTGCCCAGCACCGCGCCGAAGCCGTGGATCGACACCTCCATGAACAGTGCGCTGCCCACACCGACGAGCGTATGGGTGCGTATTCCCGCGCTTTTCTGTCTCGTTTCTCTCTCCAGCCCCACCAACGCCGAAAGGAGCAGCGCCATCGACATTTCGAGGAACTGCCGTGGCCCCTGGCCGGTGTGGAAGTCGAACAGCGCGGCAGCGAACGACGACTGAGGCATACGGGCATTGTCCTCCCGCGGCGGCCCGACGGTGGTGGCGTCGTCGGCCATTGTCAGTGGGCGCGGTTAGCGTGGACAACGGTCGGTGGGTGACCGCCGGTGACCGGGTTCGGGGAGGTGCGTATGACGGCTACGGCGGACGCGGAGGCGGCGCGCGAACGGGTACGGGTGTTCGCGCTCGGGCTCCCGGGTGCGGTGGAGGAGTTCCCGTGGGGGCAGAGCGTCGCCAAGGTGAACAAGAAGATCTTCGCCTTCCTCGGGGGTGGCGGTGCGGAGTCGTGCCTCACGGTCAAGCTGACGGACGCGGAGGCGCACGCCCACGCGCTGTCCTTCCCCGGCGCCGCGCCAGCGGGCTACGGCCTGGGGAGGTCGGGCTGGACACGGGTGCCCATGGGCGGGCGCGGCGCGCCCCCGGTCGATCTGCTCTGCGACTGGGTGGAGGAGTCGTACCGCGTCATAGCCCCGAAGAAGCTCGTCGCCGGATGGGACGGGGCCTGACGGCGCACGCGGGCCAGGCGTGCAAGGCCCGTGACGGCGACGGCAGTTGGACCGCGTCGGCGCGGGCCTTTCCCGTGGTCGGGTGCCGGGCCGCGGGGGCTTGTGGAAAGGGGGGCACCTTCTTAACATCCCGAGTGTTACATCAAAAGTGTCACAGTGCGATGGAGTGTAAGGGGGCAGGACGACGATGACCGGCAACGGCCCGCTCAGCGGGGTGCGCGTCGTGGAACTGGCCGGTATCGGACCCGGCCCGTTCGCGGCCATGCTGCTGGCCGACCTCGGCGCCGACGTCGTCCGCGTCGACCGGCCCGGCGGCCCGGTACTGGGCATCGACCCCGCCCACGACCTCACCAACCGCAACAAACGCTCCGTCGTCGTGGACCTCAAGAGCCCCGACGGCCCGGCGCGGGTGCTCGAACTGGCCGAACGCGCCGATGTACTGATCGAGGGATACCGCCCCGGCGTCGCGGAACGCCTCGGCGTCGGCCCCGACGCGTGCCGGGAACGCAACCCGCGGCTGGTCTACGGCCGGATGACGGGCTGGGGACAGCACGGCCCGCTCTCCGGCACCGCCGGCCACGACATCGGCTACATCGCGCTCACCGGCGCCCTCGGGATGACCGGCCCGCCCGAGGCCCCGCCCGTCGCCCCCGCCAACCTCCTCGGGGACTACGCAGGGGGCTCCCTCTACCTCGTCGTCGGTGTCCTCGCCGCGCTGCACCACGCCCGCGCCGAGGGCGGCCGCGGCCAGGTCGTCGACGCCGCGATCGTCGACGGCACCGCCCACCTCTCCACGATGATCCACGGCATGCTGGCGGCCGGCGCCTGGCAGGACCGGCGCGGCGCCAACCTCCTCGACGGTGGTGCGCCCTTCTACGGCACCTACGCCACCGCGGACGGCGGCCATATGGCGGTCGGTGCGCTGGAACCACGGTTCTACGCCACGTTCCTGCGCCTTCTGGGCATCGAGGACGACGCCCCCGACCGCGACGACCCCACCGCCTGGGACGCCCTGCGCACCACCATCGCCGCACGCTTCGCCACCCGCACGCGCGCCGAGTGGACCGCCGTCTTCGAGGGCAGCGACGCCTGCGTGGCGCCCGTACTGACGCTGCGCGAGGCGCCCGCGCACCCGCACCTCGCCGCCCGCGGCACCTTCGTCGACCACGGCGGCCTCACCCAGCCCGCCCCCGCCCCCCGCTTCTCCCGCACCCCGGCGCGGGTGCGCACACCTCCCGCCCGGCCCGGCGCGCACACCGAGGAGGTCGCCCGCGAGTGGGGCGTCCCCGGGCTCCTCACCGGCGCGCGGGCGACACCCGACGACGACTCCCGTACGCCCCCGCCACCCGCCCGCTCCGAGGAAGGCCCGCACACATGAAGCGCCAGCTCTACACCGAGGACCACGAGGCGTTCCGGGGGACGGTGCGCACCTTCCTCGCCAAGGAGGTGCTCCCGCACTACGCGCGCTGGGAGCGCGAGGGGATCGTCGGCCGGGAGGTGTGGCGGGCGGCCGGACGCCAGGGACTGCTGGGCCTCGCCGTCCCGGAGGAGTACGGGGGCGGCGGTACGGACGACTTCCGCTACAGCGCCGTGCTCGCCGAGGAGTTCACCCGGGCCGGCGCGCCCGGTCTCGCCATCGGGCTGCACAACGACATCATCGGCCCCTACCTCACCACCCTCGGCACCGACGAGCAGAAACGCCGCTGGCTGCCCGGCTTCTGCACCGGCGAGATCATCACCGCCATCGCCATGACCGAACCGGACGCCGGCTCCGACCTCCAGGGCATCCGCACCACCGCCGAGGACCGCGGCGACCACTGGCTCCTCAACGGCTCCAAGACCTTCATCTCCAACGGCATCCTCGCCGACCTCGTCATCGTCGTCGCCCGCACCACCCCCGAGGGCGGGGCGCGCGGGCTGAGCCTGCTCGTCGTCGAGCGGGGCGCGGACGGCTTCGAGCGCGGCCGCAACCTCGACAAGATCGGCCAGAAGGCCCAGGACACCGCCGAGCTGTTCTTCCACGACGTCCGCGTCCCCAAGAACCATCTCCTCGGACAGGAGAACGGCGCGTTCGTGCACCTGATGACCCATCTCGCCCAGGAGCGGCTGAGCATCGCCGTCGCCGCGATCGCCGGGGCCGAACACCTCCTGGAGATCACCACCCGCCATGTCAAGGAACGCGAGGCGTTCGGACGGCCGCTGGCCAGGCTCCAGCACATACGCTTCGAGATCGCCGAGATGGCCACCGAATGCGCCGTCACCCGCGCCTTCCTGGACCGCTGCGTCGCCGACCACACGGCCGGGGCGCTCGACGCGGCCCATGCCGCGATGGCCAAGTGGTGGGCCACCGAACTCCACAAGCGCGTCGCCGACCGCTGCCTCCAGCTCCACGGCGGCTACGGCTACATGAGCGAGACCCCCGTGGCCAGGGCGTTCACCGACGGCCGCATCCAGACGATCTACGGCGGCACGACCGAGATCATGAAGGAGATCATCGGCCGTTCCCTGCTCGACTGACCGCGCCCCGACCCCTCCCCGAAAGGCAGCCCGACGTGAGTACCGAAGCGTATGTGTACGACGCGATCCGCACCCCGCGCGGTCGTGGCAAGGCCAACGGCGCACTGCACGGCACCAAGCCCATCGACCTCGTCGTCGGCCTCCTCCACGAGGTCCGCCGCCGCTTCCCCGGCCTCGACCCGGCCGCCATCGACGACATCGTGCTCGGCGTCGTCGGGCCGGTCGGCGACCAGGGCTCCGACATCGCCCGGATCGCGGCCATCGCCGCGGGGTTCCCCGACACCGTCGCCGGGGTGCAGGAGAACCGCTTCTGCGCCTCGGGCCTGGAGGCCGTCAACATGGCAGCCGCCAAGGTCCGCTCCGGCTGGGAGGACCTGGTCCTGGCGGGCGGCGTCGAGTCGATGTCGCGTGTCCCGATGGCCTCCGACGGCGGCGCCTGGTTCGCCGATCCCATGACCAACTTCGACACCGGATTCGTCCCGCAGGGCGTCGGCGCCGACCTCATCGCCACCCTGGAGGGCTACTCGCGGCGCGACGTCGACGAGTTCGCCGCCCTCTCCCAGGAACGTGCCGCGGCCGCCTGGAAGGACGGACGCTTCGCACGCTCCGTCGTCCCCGTCACCGACCGCAACGGTCTGGTCGTCCTCGACCGCGACGAGCACATGCGGCCGGGCACCACGGCCGACTCCCTCGCGTCCCTCAAGCCGTCCTTCGCCACCGTCGGCAAGGCGGGCGGCTTCGACGCGGTGGCGCTGCAGAAGTACCACTGGGTCGAGAAGATCGACCATGTGCACCACGCGGGCAACTCCTCGGGCATCGTGGACGGCGCGGCCCTGGTCGCCATCGGCTCCCGGGAGGTCGGGGAGCGCTACGGCCTCACCCCGCGCGCCCGGATCGTCTCCGCCGCGGTCTCCGGCTCCGAGCCGACCATCATGCTCACCGGCCCCGCCCCCGCCAGCCGCAAGGCCCTCGCCAAGGCCGGGCTGACCATCGACGACATCGCCCTGGTCGAGATCAACGAGGCGTTCGCCGCGGTCGTCCTGCGCTTCGCCAAGGACATGGGCCTCTCCCTCGACAGGATCAATGTCAACGGCGGCGCCATCGCCATGGGGCACCCCCTCGGCGCCACCGGAGCCATGATCCTCGGCACCCTCGTCGACGAACTGGAACGCCGGGACGAGCGCTACGGCCTCGCCACCCTCTGCGTCGGCGGCGGCATGGGCATCGCCACCGTCGTCGAGCGCCTCTGACCGCCCGTCCCACCCCTTACGGAGAAGCCACAGTGAGCGAGTCCACCACCATTCGCTGGGAGCAGGACACCACCGGCGTCGTCACCCTCGTCCTGGACGATCCCGACCAGTCGGCCAACACCATGAACGCCGCCTTCAAGGCGTCCCTCACCGCCGTCGCCGACCGCCTGGAGGCCGAACGGGGCACCGTCCGCGGCGTCATCATCACTTCGGCCAAGAAGACCTTCTTCGCCGGCGGCGACCTGCACGAACTGATCGCCGTCACGCCCGGGACGGCTCAGCAGGCGTTCGACGCGGGCATGGGCATCAAGCGCGATCTGCGCCGCATCGAGACCCTCGGCAAGCCCGTGGTCGCCGCTCTCAACGGCGCGGCCCTCGGCGGTGGTTACGAGATCGCCCTGGCCTGCCACCACCGCGTCGCCCTCGACACCCCCGCCACGAAGATCGGCCTTCCCGAGGTCACCCTCGGCCTGCTCCCCGGCGGCGGGGGAGTGGTCCGCACGGTGCGGCTGCTCGGCATCATGGACGCCCTGCTGAAGGTGCTGCTCCAGGGCACCCGCTACAGCGCCCCCCGCGCCAAGGACGCGGGGCTCATCCACGAGGTCGCCGCCACCCCCGAGGAACTGCTCGCCAAGGCCCGGGCGTTCATCGACGACCACCCCGAGTCCCGGCAGCCCTGGGACACCGACGGCTACCGCATCCCGGGCGGCACCCCCGCCCAGCCGAAGTTCGCGGCCCACCTCCCGGCGTTCCCCGCCACCCTCAAGAAGCAGCTCAACGGGGCGCCCTACCCCGCGCCGCGCAACATCCTCGCCGCGGCCGTCGAGGGCTCCCAGGTCGACTTCGAGACCGCCCAGACCATCGAAGCGCGGTACTTCGTCGAGCTGGCCTGCGGGCAGACCGCCAAGAACATGATCCAGGCGTTCTTCTTCGACCTCCAGGCCGTCAACTCCGGTGCCGGCCGCCCGAAGGGCCCCGCCCCCCGCCAGGTCCGCCGGGCCGCGGTCCTGGGCGCCGGGATGATGGGCGCGGGCATCGCCCACGCCTGCGCCAGGGCGGGCATCGAGGTCGTCCTCAAGGACGTCTCGGAGGAGGCCGCGCGCAAGGGCAAGGCGTACTCCGAGGGCCTGCTGGCCAAGGCGGTCGCCCGCGGCCGCACCACCGAGAAGGAGCGGGAGGAGCTGCTGGCCCGGATCACGCCCACCGCGGACGTGCGGGACCTCGCGGGCTGCGACGTGGTGATCGAGGCGGTCTTCGAGGACACCGCGCTCAAGCAGAAGGTGTTCCGGGAGATCGAGGACATCGTCGCTCCCGACGCGCTGCTGTGCTCCAACACCTCCACCCTTCCCATCACCCGCCTCGCCGAGGGCGTGGCGCGCGAGGGGGACTTCATCGGGCTGCACTTCTTCTCGCCGGTCGACAAGATGCCCCTGGTGGAGATCATCAAGGGGGAGAAGACCGGCGAGGAGGCGGTGGCGCGCGCCTTCGACCTGGTCCGGCAGCTCCGCAAGACCCCCATCGTCGTCAACGACTCCCGTGGCTTCTTCACCTCGCGCGTCATCGGCCACTTCATCAACGAGGGCGTGGCGATGGTCGGCGAGGGGCTGGAGCCGGCCTCCGTCGAACAGGCCGCCGCGCAGGCCGGATACCCGGCGAAGGTCCTGTCCCTGATGGACGAGCTGACCCTCACCCTGCCCCGCAAGATCCGCCAGGAGACCCGCAGGGCCGTCGAGGAGGCCGGCGGCGCCTGGCTGCCGCACCCGGCCGACGAGGTCATCGACCGGATGGTCGACGAGTTCGGCCGCCCCGGCCGCAGCGGCGGTGCGGGCTTCTACGACTACGCCGAGGACGGCACCCGGGCCGGGCTGTGGCCCGGTCTGCGCGAGCACTTCACCCGGGAGGACGCCGACGTCCCGTTCCGGGACATGCGGGAGCGGATGCTGTTCGCCGAGGCGCTGGACACCGTCCGCTGCCTGGAGGAGGGGGTGCTCACCTCCGTCGCCGACGCCAACATCGGCTCGATCCTCGGGATCGGCTTCCCCGGCTGGACCGGCGGCGTCCTCCAGTACATCAACGGCTACGAGGGCGGACTGCCCGGCTTCGTGGCCCGCGCCCGCGAGCTGCGCGAGGCGTACGGCGAGCGGTTCGCGCCGCCCGCCCTGCTGGTGGAGAAGGCGGAGCGGGGTGAGATCTTCCGCGACTGACCCGTCGGGGGCGGGCCGGCGGCGGCCCGCCCCTCACTCCCGCCCGCCCCTCACTCCCCGTCCGCGCCGAACCACTCCCGCAGCTCCTCCCGCATCGACCGCTGGAAGGCCGTGACCAGCGCCTGGACGACCATCGGCTGCATATGGGCGGACAGCGACCGCTTCCGGGCCGCTTCGGTCTCCGGCCCGTCCCCGCGGTAGGACTCCCACACCTCGTCCTTGAAGAGACGGCTGAGTTCGCGGGCCGCCGACCGGGTGTGCGCGACGACGACGGCGCGCGCCGCCAGGATCGTCTCCAGGGCGATGGGGACGTCCAGCAGCCGGGTGCCCAGGTGGAGCAGGCCCGGATCGACCTGGAGGACGTCCGGGTCGTCGGTCCGTACGAGGACGTTCATGGCGGCCAGCCGGTCGAGGTCGTCCTCGGACAGTTCCCGGCCGGCCCGGCGTTCGAGCTGCTCGCGGGTGGCCTCCTCCGCGGAGTCCGGGAGCCATCCGGCGACCAGGGCGCGGTGGATGGCGAGGTCCTGGGCGCTGAGGTCGGGCGGAAGGTGCCGCAGATAGCGTTCGATCGCGGACAGGGTCATGCCCTGGTGCTGGAGTTCCTCGATGAGGGCGAGGCGTGAGAGGTGGTCGGGGCCGTAGCGGCCGACGCGGCGCGGGCCGATCTCGGGCGGCGGCAGCAGTCCGCGGGTGCTGTAGAAGCGGATGGTGCGGACGGTGACCCCGGACCGGGCGGCCAGTTCGTCGACGGTCAGAGCGGTGGCGGACTCCCTCATGTTCAACAGTATTGCTGTCTCACCACTCGTGTGGAACCTTCCCCTTCGCCCCGGGCCCCGGAGCGAAGGGCAAGGCCGCGGGTCAGCCGGCGATCAGCGGATAGTGGTCGGAGAGGTTGGTGTAGGTGTACTTCTTGCCCCAGCTGGAGACGGTCCAGGGCGCCGACTCCTCCTTGAGGACGGTGTTCGTCCACCCGTCGGGGCGGGCGTGGCCCTTGCGGTGCAGGACGTGGTCCAGGTCCTCGCGCGGGTCGGCCGCGTAGCGCTCATGGGCGATGGAGTTCTCCTTCGTGTCGAAGGAGTACGGGTGCCCGGTGCGGCGGTCGGCGGGTTCCAGGCCCGCGTTGGTGAGCATCGCGTCGAACTCGGGCGCACGGCCGTCGACGTTCATGTCGCCGGCGACCATGACCTCCTCGTCGGCGGGGATGTGCTTCGCCTCCAGGAACGCGTTCAGCTCCTTGAACTGACGGGCGCGCACCTCGGCGGCCTGGCCCGCCCCGCAGCCCGGGTCGGTGGACTGGGGGTGCGTGCCGACCATGTGCACCCTGGCGCCGCCGACGTTCAGGACCGCGTAGACGAAGCCCTTGTTGGAGAAGGCGTCGGCGCCGCAGGAGTCCTTGTAGACGTACTGCTCCTTGTGCGCGATCGGCCACTTGCTCAGCAGGGTGACCCCGCCGTCCTCGGGGGTGAGGGCCCCGTAGGAGCCGCCGGTGGCGTCCCAGCCGCTCCGGCCGCGGCCGAGCACCGGGGTCTGGTACGGGTACTCCGCCGAGGCGCGGGACATGAGCGTGTCGGAGGAGGAGTTGTCGAACGCCTCCTGGAGGACGACGACGTCGTTGCCCCGGAAGAAGTCCGCGTCCGTGATCGCCCGGACGCGGTGGTCCTGGCCCCAGTTGGGGTACAGGTTCTTGCTCATCAGGAAGACGTTGTAGCTGAGGACCTTCAGCCGGGGGGCGGTGGCCGCGGACGCGGTGGGGGACACGGCGGTCAGGACGGTGGCGGCGAGGGCCGTGGTGACGGCGGCGGCCCGGCAGGTGCGCAGCACCGAGTGCGACACAGGGAACTCCCTGGGGTGGGGGTGGATTCGGTGACGCACATCAAACCAGCTGGAGTTACCTTCGGGTAATCGTACGGGGGTACGCGGATGGACCGGCCGTGGCGGGCCGGGACGGGCCGCCGGGGACGGATGCCGCCGTACTCTGGCAAAAGCGGCGCCGGGGCGTGCTCCCGAGGGCCCGCGTCCCGGCGCCGCGCCGCGGGCCCGTGGCGGACACCACGGACCCGGACGGCGTCAGTGGTGTCCGTGCGCCGCCTCCAGTGCGGCCCGGATCTGCTTCCACGACTTCGGCTGGTGCACGGTGGAGCGCTGCGCGGCGAACGCCCGCTTGCCCGCCCCCGCGGCCGGCTTGGACGGCTGGAACAGCCAGGTGTCGAAGAAACCGGCCAGCGGCGTGCCGGACTTCTCCTCGGCGAACCGCACGAAGTCGGACACCGAGGCGTTGCCGTAGCGGTGCGTGGTCGGCCAGGACTTGAGGATGTCGAAGAACACTGTGTCGCCGACCTTCTCGCGCAGTGCCTGGAGGGCCAGCGCGCCCCGGTCGTAGACCGCGGAGTGGAACTGGTTGTCCGCTCCGGGGTCCCCCGGCCTGACCGTCCAGAACGGGTCGTCGGCCGAGTGCTGGGCGTAGGTGTAGTCCGCCAGCTCCCGCGCGGTGCCCTCGCCCTCCTTCTCGGACCACAGCCACTGGCTGTACGCGGCGAAGCCCTCGTTGACCCAGATGTCCTTCCAGTCCTTGAGGGAGACGCTGTCGCCGTACCACTGGTGGGCCAGCTCGTGGACGACCACCGACACGTTCGCGCCGCGGTCGAACGCCTTCTTGCCGTAGAACGGCCGGGTCTGGGTCTCCAGCGCGTACCCGGCCGGGACGTTCGGGACGTAGCCGCCGACCGAGTTGAACGGGTACGGGCCGAAGACGCCCTCCAGCCATTCGGTGACCTCGGCGGTCCGCTCGATGCTGGCCTGCGCGGCACCGGTGTTGGCGCCGAGGTCCTTGCTGACCGCGTTGAGCACCGGCAGGCCGTTCGCCGTCTTGTCGGTGGTGATGTCGAACTTGCCGATGGCGAGCGTGGTCAGGTAAGTCGCCTGCGGCTTGTCCGAGCGCCAGTTGTAGCGCGTCCAGCCGAGCTTGGAGGACTGCGAGGTCAGCACGCCGTTGCTGATCGCCTGGGTGCCGTCCGGGACCGACACCGAGATGTCGAAGGTCGCCTTGTCGGTGGGGTGGTCGTTGCTGGGGAACCACCAGACGGCGGAGTCCGGCTCCTGCGCCACCACACCGCCGTCGGGGGTGCGCGCCCAGGCGGTGAAGCCGTCGATCTTCAGCGCCGAGGGGGTCCCGGCGTAGCGCACGACGACGCTGATCCGCTTGCCCTTCTCCAGCGGCGTGGCAGGGGTGACCTCCAGCTCGTGCTTGCCGGAGGTGGCGAAGGACGCCTTCTGCCCGTTGACGCGGATCTCGCTGACCTTGAGGCCGAAGTCCAGGTTGAAGCGGGACAGGTTCTGCGTGGTGGTGGCGATCAGGGTCGCCGTGCCCTCCAGCAGGTCGGTTCTCGGCTGGTACTTGAGGCGCAGGTCGTAGTGGGAGACGTCGTACCCGCCGTTCCCGCTCTCGGGGTAGTAGCTGTCGCCCACGCCGGGAGCGCCGGGCGTGAAGTCGGCCGCCGATGCCGGGACCGCCAGCAGGAGGCTGAGCGCGGCCGCGCCCGGGACGAGGAGTCTGTGACGCACGGGTCCTCCAACTCTTGGGGGAGAGTGATCTCTTGAACCGGGACCCTATGTACCCAGCCGCGCCATCGTCATGTCCATGGCCGTATTTGACATATGACCGACATGAACCACACCGGACGACACACCACCGACATGCCCCCCTCACGCCACGGCCGTCACTGGCGTACTTCCCCACCCTCACCACGCCCGACGCACCGGCACCCTTACGCACGCGAGCCGCGCCACGCTACCGTCCGGCCGTGACGCATCCCGCGCGGACGACCCGCATCCCCTGGACCGCGTTCGTCGTGGCGGCCGCCGTCGCCCTGCTGACGGCCCTCACCCCACCGGCCCCCGCCCGCGCCGCACCCGATGAGAGCCCACCCGTCTACTCCTACGCCCGCGCCCTGCGCGAGACCGTCTGGGTGGACACCGGGACCGACGGCGACGGGGACGGCAGGACCGACCGCGTCGCCGCCGACATCGTGCGGCCCCGCGAACCCGCCGAGCAGCACCGCCGCATCCCCGTGATCATGGACGCCAGCCCCTACTACTCCTGCTGCGGACGCGGTAACGAGTCCGAGAAGAAGACCTACGACGCCCACGGGCGGCCGGTGCGCTTCCCCCTCGACTACGACAACTACTTCGTACCGCGCGGTTACGCCGCCGTCCTCGTCGACCTCGCCGGCACCAACCGCTCCGACGGCTGCTCCGACGTCGGCGGGCCCTCCGACATCGCCTCCGCCAAGGCCGTCGTCGACTGGCTCAACGGCCGCGCCCGCGCCTACGACGCCCGCGCCGGTGGCAGACCCGTCACCGCCGGCTGGTCCGACGGCCGCACCGGGATGATCGGCAAGAGCTGGGACGCCACCATCGCCAACGGCGTCGCCGCCACCGGCGTCAAGGGCCTGCGGACCATCGTCCCCATCGCCGGGATCTCCTCCTGGTACGACTACTACTTCGCCAAGGGCGCCCCGCTCCAGGGCGGCACCCCCGCCGGCCTCGCCGACACCGTCGACAGCCCCGCGGCACACCGCCGCTGCGCCGCCGTCCAGCGCATGCTCACCGAGGGCGCGCCCGCCAACGGCGACTGGACCCCCCTGTGGGCCGCGCGCGACTACGTGCCCGACGCCGGAAAGGTCCGCGCCAGCGTCCTCCTCGTCCACGGCATGCAGGACCTCAACGTCCGCACCCGCAACGCCGGCCGCTGGTGGGACGCCCTCGCCCGGCACGGCGTCCCCCGCCGGATCTGGCTCTCCCAGACCGGCCACATCGACCCGTTCGACTACCGGCGCGGCCCGTGGGTCCGCACCCTCCACCGGTGGTTCGACCACTACCTGATGGGCTACGACAACGGCGCCGACCGCGAACCGATGGCCGACGTCGAACGCGCCCCGGACCACTGGACCACCGACCCCCGCTGGCCCGCCCCCGGCACCACCG